>JAGAFM010000076.1 GCA_017612655.1 Clostridia bacterium
CCTGACGCTGGACGAATGCGTTCAGCTTCTGGATACGGTTCGGAACGATACGGAAAGCGCGACGAAGGAACGCGATTTTGCCATGATCATGCTGTTCCTCAACTGCGGAATGCGGCTGTCCGAACTCGTGGGAATCAACACGACGGATATTGACCGGGAAATGAAAACCCTGCGCCTGATCGGAAAAGGGAACAAGGAACGTGTCATCTATCTGAATGATGCGTGCAGGGAGGCTCTGAACGCCTATTTTCCCGTTCGCTCCCGTCAGGCGGAGCATCTCGATCCCAAAGACAGAAGAGCCCTGTTCCTGAGTTCCCGCCGGAACCAGCGGATCAGTCAGAAGACGGTTCAGTTCGTCGTATACAAGTATCTCGACCGGGCGGGGTTCGGAAACCGCAAGCTCTCCACACATAAGCTGCGGCACACGGCAGCGACCCTGATGTATCAGAACGGGGGCGTTGATATCCGCGTTCTCAAGGACATTCTCGGGCACGAGCAGCTGAATACGACCCAGATCTACACCCATGTTTCGGACGCTTCCATGCAGCAGGCCGCGGAAAACAACCCGCTTTCCGGCTTTTCTGCGAAAAAAGGGAACGGAGAGGAGACCTGACGTCCCTTCGTATTTTTTGGACAGAATTCCGCTTACCTTCAGACGGTTTTCACACAGTGCGGTTACCTTGGGAAAAAAGGAGGCATGTATATGGAGAAGAAACGTCGCATTCTGATCGTGGACGACGAAGAAAAGATCCGCGAGCTCATTAAAAAGTATGCATCCTTTGAAGGATACGAGGTCGACGAGGCCTCAGACGGACATGAGGCCGTCGAGAAATGCAGGAAATCGGACTACGACCTGATCGTTATGGACGTCATGATGCCTTTTATCGACGGGTTTACCGCATGCCGGGAGATCAGGAAAAGCAAAAACATCCCCGTGATCATGCTTTCCGCCCGCGGGGAAGAATACGACAGAATTCACGGATTTGAAGTCGGTGTGGATGATTACGTCGTCAAGCCGTTTTCTCCCAAAGAGCTGATGATGCGGATTTCCGCCGTCCTGAAGCGTTCCGGAAACGCCGAATCCGAGTCCGTTCACGAAACCGTCTCCTTTGAGGGGCTGACCGTTGATTTTACGGGCCGACTGGTTTATGTCGACAACGAACGGGTGGATCTGACGCCGAAGGAATACGAACTCCTTTTCTATATGGTTAGAAACCGGAAAATTGCCCTCACCCGGGAGAAACTGCTCAGCGATGTCTGGGGATTTGATTTTTTCGGGGACGACAGGACGCTGGATACCCATATCAAACTGCTTCGGAAGAGTCTTGGTCCCTATGCGAAATTCATTGTTACGCTGCGAGGGGTAGGGTATCGTTTTGAAGGCTGAGATGACGGCAGTCCCGGAAACGGAACAGAATCGGGACAACGGTAAGAAGAAAAAACGCATGAGCGTCCGATGGCGGCTGCTGATCAGCTTTGGAAGTTTTGTCATAGTTCTGATCGCGGTACTGTGGGTTCTCGAAACGGTGTTCCTGACGGATATCTACCGTTCGATCAAGAAAAGCGAAATGCTTTCTTCCGCTGAAAAGATCGGGAGGGAACTCGAAAACTGCAGTCCGGACTCTGAAGAAATCAGGGATCTGGTCCGCACCGTTTCGGAATCCTGTCAGATGTGTATCGACATCCTCGATGAAAAAGGGGTATCCCTTCTCGGAGGCGTTCAGTCGGTCTGCTATCTGAGGGGGGAAACCAACCGCTGCCTGATTCACCGTACCTCCGGAAATCTCACACTGTCTCTTCTTCGCCTGAAACTGCTTCAGACGGCCAGGCAGAGCGGAGAAGCGGGCTTCTATGTCCTGAAGGAAGCGACCGGAGAAGCTCCTCAGTGGCCCGAAGAGCAAGACGGCTGGCACGGCCTCCAGGGGCGAACGGAGGATCCCGGGGCCATCTCGGGACAAACCGGCTATGTTCCGGGTAAAAACGTCTCGGAATCCGGACTGCTTTATGTTTCCTATTTCCCGAATGCGCAGAGACCCTGTTTTCTCGTGATGGATACCGCGGTGACCCCTCTTGACGCCACGAAGGATACGCTTCGTTTTGAACTTCTGCTGGTCAGCGGCGTGTTTATTCTTCTGGCCGTTCTGATGGCGGCTTTCCTTTCCCGTACCATTGCCCGGCCGATCATCGAGATCAACGACAAGGCCGGACAGCTCGCCACGGGTGCCGCTCCGCGTTTCAAGAGCGGTGAGGCTTACCGGGAAGTGGATGAACTCAGCGATACGCTCAATCATGTCAGCGAAGAACTGTCCAAAGTGGATACGCTTCGCAGAGAACTCATTGCAAATGTCTCCCATGATCTCAGGACTCCCCTGACGATGATCTCCGGATATGCGGAGGTGATGCGGGATATCCCGGATGAGAAAACTCCCGAAAATATTCAGGTCATCATCGATGAGTCCAACCGGCTGTCGGGTCTTGTCAATGACCTTTTGGAACTGTCCAAACTGCAGTCCGGTGCGATTTCCCTGAATCCCTCCGTTTTCTCCCTGACCGAATGCGTCCGTTCCATTCTGGGGAGGTATCAGAAGCTGAAGGAGAATGACGGATACACCCTTTTGTTCGTCGAGGACCGGGAGGCGTTTATCCGGGCTGATTATTCCAAAATCCAGCAGGTAATCTACAATCTGGTCAACAATGCCGTTTCCTATACCGGCGAAGACAAGACCGTCACGGTCACACAGACGCTCGTCAGGACCGGGGGGACGGAAGCGGTCCGGATCTCCGTTTCGGATACCGGCGAAGGAATCGCCAAGGAAAACCTGGAACTGATCTGGGACCGGTATTATCGTGAGAACAAAGCCCACAGACGCGCGGTGGTCGGAACAGGGCTCGGCTTGTCCATCGTGAAAAACATTCTGCAGCTTCACCGCGCCGCTTTCGGCGTGGAATCGGATGTTTCGGAGGACAGCCACGGTTCCACCTTCTGGTTTGAACTGAATACGGTTGACCCTGACAGGGAGAGCGAAATCGGATGAGAACGAAAAGGATAACGTGGATTGTTACGTGCATTCTCCTTCTCCTCGGCGTCGGATTCCTCGTCTTCGGAGCACTGAACGGCGAGGCGGAAGGGGTCTTCAGGAAGGCAGTCACAATCTGTATGGAGTGTATCGGACTTGGGTAAGTATTTACGCAGAATCATTCAGATCGTCTGGGGGATTCTTTCGAATGCCCACCTGACCGGCTTTTTCCGGGGCAGTCTGTACGACGGCCCCCTGAAGCGTTTCTGTGTGCCCGGAATGAACTGCTATTCCTGTCCCGGTGCGCTCGGTGCCTGTCCGATCGGCGCTCTCTCCTCCGTTCTTGCCGGCCGGAACCGGAAGTTCCCGTTTTACGTGCTCGGCTTTCTGATCACGGTAGGCGTTCTGGTCGGACGTTTCATCTGCGGCTGGCTTTGCCTGTTCGGGCTGATCGAGGAACTGCTCTACAAAATTCCCACGCCGAAGCTGCGCATTCCGGAAAAGGCGGACCGCGTACTGCGATGGCTCAAATATCTGGTTCTCGCTGTCCTTGTGGTCGGGCTTCCTCTGTTCTACCGGGACGAAACCGGTACCGGCCTTCCGTTTTTCTGTGAGTTTCTGTGCCCCGTCGGCACGCTGGAGGGCGGGATCCCGCTCGTCCTCCTCAACGATGTGCTGCGCCCGACGCTCGGCTGGCTCTTTCGCTGGAAATTCCTGATTCTTGTCCTCTGCGTCCTTTCCTCAATCTTTATTTACAGACCCTTCTGCAAGTATCTCTGTCCGCTCGGCGCGTTTTACTCTCTCTTTCAGCGCTTCAGCCTCGTTAGACTGAGAGTCGACACCGAAACCTGCATCGGATGCGGCGCCTGCAGCAGGGCGTGCGGCATGAACGTCGACCCGCACAGAACGCCCAACTCTGCCGAATGCATCCGCTGCGGAGAATGTACCCGCGTCTGCCCGAAAAACGCCCTGTCTTTCTCAGTTGCCGGAAAAACTCCCGCCAAAAAAATAAGAAAGGAATCCGATTCAAGTGAAGACAAAAAGATTTAGCCTCCTTCTCCTGCTTTCTCTTCTGATGCTTTTCTCAGCCTGCGCCGAACAAAAAACGGAAACGCCGGAAAATTCCGTCGTTTCCATGGATTTGGAGCTGTCCGGGATCGGTGTGGATCTTCCGGGACGGTTCGGGAACCTGAACGGGGTCCTGGTATTCGAAGGCGGAGACGAGATCGTCGAGGGAGTCTATTTTACCGATCTGGTCTATTACGCGATGCCTGCGGAGACCTACGAAGAACTGATGTGGAAAAACCGGTCGTCATCCCTTACGAAGAAGGAATATAATTATCTTTCCGCCAGAGTCAGAGACCTGCTTGTCGCATTTACCGCAGACGGTTCGAGAACCCTCGAAGAAATTGCGGACTCTGTTGCCGTAACGGGTCTTTCCGCAGACAACTGCCAGTCTATCGGCTCTGCCGGAGAGTTCCGGTATTACGGAATCTTCGACCCGCTTCTGACGTTGGACGGCTTTGACGAAGGCTATGCGTTCGCAGACGAATATCAGGCGGAATTCGATGCGCTGCTGGATCTCCTCAAACAGGATCCCTCCGTGTTCCGGTTCTATGAGCCGAAACGCTCCGAAGCCGAAGAGTCAGGAATCTCCTTTGCGGCAACCGATCTGGACGGGAATACGGTGAGTTCGGAAGACGTGTTCGGAAGTCATACCCTGACCATGGTCAATTTATGGGGAACCTACTGCGGTCCCTGTATTCGGGAAATGCCCGAACTGGAAGTGCTGAACGGGAGACTGAAAGAGAAGAACTGCGCGGTGATCGGGGTCGTGATCGACGTTTCCGGCGCGGACGATGAGGAAATGATCCGGACGGCCCGGGAAATCCTCAGCGAGGCCGGCGCTTCCTATCTGAATCTGGTTCCTTGGGACGGACTTCGGACGGATCTTCCCTCCACGTATATTCCCACAACCTACTTCATCGACGAAAACGGGAACGTCGTGGGGGATCCGGTCATCGGGGCCCACAGCGCAGACGAGTACGAAGCGCTGATTGACGAAAGACTGAGCAGTCTTCTCTCATCCGCGGAGTAAAGACAGCCCCGAGGCCGGAATCTTGAACACCACTTTGCGAACCTGAGCCGGGGTGCCGCGGAAGTGCAGGTTCGGCTTGTGGCCGTCCCAGGGGAAGAAAACGGCGAAGCATCCCGGGGCCATGTTCAGGGTTGTGGATTCTTCCGCCTTCTGAAAGAACTGAATGTCATTGTCCTTGGAATACGGGCCGCCTTCGGAGAGAACGGACAGGTGAGCGACCTGAATCCGTTCTCCGCCCGAAACGATGTACTGCAGATCCAGATAGTCCCGGTGGACCTCGAACTCACCTTCCTCTCGGGATTCGTAGACATGCGTCACCGCGCGGACTCCTTCGTCCAGTTCGATAGAGCCGACCGGAAGGTTCAGCGGAACGTGGCTGTCAAGAAAACTGCGGATGACGGAAAACGAGGGGATGGATGCCGCATAGGCGTCCAGCGAGATCATTTTGTCGAATATCATGGCTTTTCCTCCTGAAATAGAGATGGGATGGAAACAGAAGGCCCGGAACCGCGTTCCGGGCCGATTTGTTTTTACTGTTTTTTGGGATAGGTCAGATCGGATTCGACCCAGTTCTGACGAAGAGCAAGCGCCAGTCCCCGGAGAGAGGTGGAAATTCCCGTTCCGGAAAACAGCACCGAAGGAAGGGAATCGACGGACCGGTGAAGGGTGGCAGCCAGCTTGGAAAGGATTTTGTTTTCCTTCCCGCGGAAAACGTTTCCGCTCCCGCCGTCCAGGATCACCGAGACCGGATCGAGCAGCAGGATCTCCAGGGAGAGAGCCCGTGCCAGTTCTGCCAGAAACAGATCGTCGAGTCCGTGTTCCGCGTATAGAGACTGAAGCGTTCCGCCCTCCGGAATCGGGAGGGACTCGATGGCGCCTGCCACATGGTCCTTTCCGTGAAGAACTCCGTTCTCCGTGACGATCGCGCCGCGGAGCGAGTCATCTGCGTTGATGTAGAGGGAACAGCCCTCGGCTTTCTGCGGAGAGTCGATCAGACAGGACTCCGCGGAAGAAGAGATGTCGCAGAGGAAGAGAGAGGGGCGGATTCTGAGATGTTCCTCGAAGAAATCAGGCAGCAGCTTCCCCTGTGACCCGGTCACGGCGGATGCGATGAACGGCTCTTCTTTGCCTTCGAGCGCCGCGGGAAGGAGAACGCCTGCGGAAGCGCAGAAATCGGGATCGGAATTTCTGAGAAGGTAGAGACGGATGGATTTGAGAAGACGGATCAGATGATCGGATTTGGAATTCCCGGAGCGGGTGGGGAAGGTGTCTTCGTGGGTGACCTGAAGAGTCGTGTCGACGATATGGAAGGAATAGGGCTGCTTGGTCAGATCGATCAGGAGGAAATAGTAATCCCGATTCAAACTGACCAGACCGGCTTTTCTGCCGGAAGCCGTTTTTTCTTCTTTGACCTGTTTGACGATGCCCCGGTTCAGGAAAACGTCTACCACTTTACCGACTGTCATCAGGGAAAGCCCGGTCTGTGCGGCGATTTCCGCTCTTGTAATCCGTTCGGCGTGGGAAATGGCGCCGAATACGGCCCGGACGCTTTCCTGTTTGATGGTCGTTAAATTGACACGATCCACAACAAGCTCTCTCTTCTCATTACATATTACTATAGTCACTTTAGAAACTAGGGACCAAAAAGCTTGTCTATTATACGGCAAAGCGATTTATTTGTCAATAGCTTTTAGAAATATTTCTCGCACTCTCTCTTTTTTCTCCTGCAATCAGGCCATTTTTCCGTGTTTTTCAGATCTTTCCTGCCTCTTTTTTCTCTGCTGAATACGGCTTTGTTCTGTTCTGAAGGCCTTTCTTCCCGTTCGGGCTTTCCGTATCGGATACAAAAAGACGTCTGTCCACTCCGACCATACCGGCCGTAGGGAAGGCTGATTCTAATAATGGTATCAAGAGCCAGCCCGTGGGATCAAACAAATCTACGCCGGGAATGGTATAACAACCTTCCCCGACGGCCTTTTATGTTCAAGCTGTTCTCATAAGCATCGAAAGAAAGTCGATTCACACTGTGAGATCCCCGAAAAGAAATGTTCAGTGTGTTACGACCTTTTAGGGTTCATCAGACTTGCATTTTCTTCCATTGGATGATATAATCCTAAAAGAGGCGTCTCCCCCATTCCACTCCTGAAAGGAGCCTTCCATAGAATTGCACTTCGTGTTTCAAAAGTCACTTTTGTTAATATTGGAGGTGGTTTGTTCAAGATTGACTGGGATTATCACTTCATGGTTCAAACATCAACAGGCGCATGGGCTGAAAAACATGGTCCTGGAGGAAAAACAGAGATACATACAAAAGGAAATCCGTCAACACTAGTGTGGGGTTTGGGGGATGGTAAAGAATACTATTCTGGTACGATTCTCTTTTATGCAATTACGAGGTGAGCAAAGGATGAAAATAATAACACATTCGACAGTAATTCTTTTGTTAATATTTTTATTGCTGAGTTCTTGTGTTGAAAGAGGGCATAATATGGAACTTGTCGATCAAAATACTATATTGTACAAAAAGTGTGAAAAGGAATATTCTTATGAGACAATTGAAAAGCTTATTAATAAAAGATTAAATATGATGGAGTTAGGATGTTGTTTGGAGATTGAACATTACAAGTATAGCAACGAGAGTTACTACATTGTCATTAAATCGGATGGAGGATTTATCATCATATGGTTTGATGCAAAGATGTGCTACCTCTCGACTAGCAATATATTATTTTCTGATGACATCTATTATGCTTCCATCTCTTCGATTAATGTAGGTGATGATTTGGCTGATGTAAGTGTTGCTGACAAGACAGGCCAATTTGATTTTTTGTATCATAGTTGGAGTTTGTACCCAAAAATCTCATATCACTACTTTGAAAACGGCGAGTGCTTTGTCTTTACGTATGATTCAGAGAACAAAGTTCAGAGTATATGGACTTTTACTTTTTAATCATTTTTTGGTCGGTGAAAAATAGTTGTTGGGGTTTTGGGCATAATAAATACCCATGAGACCGGTCGGTTATGTCAAGTATTTTTCGCACATTTGAAGAGAAACTCCTCGTGTAGAGGTTATGCGATTATGATCTGTTACCGGTTCTTGCTGAAGATCAGATCCAATCCGGTTCCATACTTCGCTTTTCGACGATTGAAGTCATTCCGCTGTTATATTAGTGCCTACTGCAAGTAGAAAAAAGCCAATAAGATACTGACAAAACAAGGCTCTTGTGGTATAATCCCGCTTTTAACAGAACAAGGACAAGGAAAAGTCTCGCAACGCTTTTGTCACAAGCATTGCGAGGCTTTCTCGTTTCGTTTTAAGGCATGGTAATTGATCCTCTGCCTTTACTTTTCTTTTGAATGGTCTTCATTTGCTGCTTTGTAATGAATTCATAATCCGTACGGAAACCGCAAATCTCATGGAGGGCATCGGTCAAGGAATCTCTTTTGTAGAGGGGCATGAAACCCTGTTCCTGGACCATTGCGAAATCCATTTCGCGCAATTTTGTCAGAATACTTTCACATGTACAAGCCTGCTTCAACTCTCTTTCGAGATATCGGTACATAATGAGTGCGAGGAAACAAGTCAGAAAATGCGCTTTGATTCGGGTCTCATCCTGCAGATAGATCGGACGAGCTTCAAAATCTGTCTTTAAGTGCAATCCACAAGAGTTTTATCGAACAATCATTAATGGACTGCGTTGAGAAATTGACACCGAGAGAATACTGGTCATATGGGTACGTAAGTACAGAAATCCCTGTCCCGTTTTGATGTATGATATATCTGTTACCCACTTTTGGTTCGGCCGGTCGGCGTGGAAATCTCTGTTCAGCAGATTGGGATAGCGGTGCAGACATTCACCGTAATGCTGATACCGTTTCCTTCTGACAACAGAGAGCAGGTTGTACTTCTGCATCACGCGAAGTTTGGACTTCGGAGTTCGATGGATCCCTTGCCGGTCAAGCCATATCTGCACTCTTCGATACCCGTACGTCTGCTTTGTTTCCTTTTGGCAAGCCCTGATCTGTTCGGCCAGCGGAAGATCCCGATTCGGAATCTCCATACGTTTCACGTAGTCGTAATATCCGCTTCTGGATTCCTCAAAGAATCTGCACATCTCGCAGATCGGATACTTGTCTTTGTGCCGATAGATCACCAAATACTTTACGCTTGTCCTCACTTCCTTCCTGTGAACGAGAGAAAATCCCGCATCAATTCATTCTCCATTTCCAACGATTTGATTTTGGCGTCTTTTCGTTCGATAATGTAGCGAAGTTGTGCCAGATTCCTGCCCGTCCGATTCCAAAACCGCCAATC
>JAGAFM010000077.1 GCA_017612655.1 Clostridia bacterium
AAGCCTGGATTCTGGACAAGGATGGATATATTCAAGAAAGCGAGAATTTCAGATATAAAACCAAGATTGTCAAGAAAACGTTTATCTCCAGCTCCGGTGTGGCGATTCCGTATGCGGAGAAAGTTTTGACTTATTGGAGCAAAAAGTTCTACGAGAAGGAAATCAACGAGAAAAAGTCCTTTTATGAATTTGCTCAGAAGTTTCTCGAGAATCCGGAAGGTTTCCGGTACGACTCATTGGATCACAATTTGATCAGAAAATACCTGAAGAAATCGGTTGTTAACAAGAAAACAGGGGACCTCATCTCCACCGCGGACCTTAGGGCTGTGATCGACATTGACCTGCTAAAAAAAGACTACGAGTTGCTGGGATACTATACGCTCGCAACTTCTGAGATCCACATGCCGGATCAGGAAATGATCCGCATCTACGGAAATCTGGTTGAGATCGAAGACCAGTTCAGAGTCATGAAAAGTACGCTCGAAACAAGGCCGATGTTCGTTCGGACCAGAGAGCACATTATTGCTCATTTGACCATTTGTACGGTTGCTTTGATTGTGCTTCGGATGATTCAGCGTCAGATCAAGGTAAAACATCCGACTGATTTCGATGTCTTTTCTGTCGGCTTGTCCGCTGACCGGATTCAGAGTGCACTCAACAAGTGGACCGTTGAGAAAATCGGGGAAATCTTCTACAGATTCGCCGGAATCAACGACAATGATTTATTGCTTATCCTGGATTCATTCGGAATTGAGATCCCCAAAAAGTGCTTCAGACTGAACGAGCTAAAGGCTCTAAAGGGTCAAATCAAAATATCAATGTAGTACATCCTGTGCTACATAATTATAACGACCCAAAAGCCCTTGTATAACAACATTTTCGTTGTTTCTCAAGGGCTTTTTGCCTTTTTTCGGGTGGCTGTTTTTGCAAACTCGGGTTATATCACATTTCCAACCTCATTGCAAACCTATGTTGAACGCATTTTGCGGCGGCTTGCATCCCCATACCTAAAGGCAGGGGTCTTACGCCGCTATTTGATAACTTGCCTTCAAAAGCAACCGGAGCCACAAAAAAGAGAGTGGATTCTTTGTCTCTCCGGACCGTTCGAAGTGCGGGCAGTCACCGCGAGAAGCAGATCGGACGGAATTTGCCCGTGGACTGCTTGGGAGAATGAGGAACCGGGCAAAGATCCGTGAAACCGCGTGTGCTTTTTCATTCCCCGTGACGGTTGCTGTGTTACCCTCTAAAAAAACAACCACTCCAGGCCAAGAAGCCGGACACAGCTCGCTTGTTCACAAAAAGTTAACACCTAAAGAACGAAGATGTCTTGAGTTGTGACACAGATTCTGCTATAACCAGAGTTTGCCGCTTATCCAAATGAAAACGGAGTCGTGAAAGACTCCGTTCTCCTGATAAACACTGAGTTTTTGGCGTAAATAAAGGCTTTGAGATTTTTGAACTTATATACCTACATTTATGGACCTACTTGAAAACCTCGGTTCCAGTTTTTATCGTTCTCAGCTCCGCCTTGCGATACAGTTTCAGCGGGATATCAATACTGAATGCCTTAAGGATCAGCGCAAGATCCGGGTCATCGATATCCATAAATCGGTACAGGTCATCCGGCAGGGCATCGACTTTCCATTTGTTGAGCGCCTTCTGGATACGATCACCGCTCATCCCGACATTCCAGTAGACATCCTTTCTGTCGGATTCTCCCAGATCCCGGATCTTTTTCTGTATTATCCGCATCAGGACCAGAGAGATCATACAGATCAGGAGATGTGCATCCACGTGTTCCGGCGTGCGGACATAAATGGGACGGGTTTCAAGCTCGCCCTTCATTACACGGAACTGATCTTCGATCTGGGTCAGACCGTGATACTTGTCAATGATTTCCCTCGGGGGCATAGTGAGTTCGGAACTGACGATCTGATAGTAACCCATGCTCTTTCTGTATTCCTTTACCTTGTCAAAATCGATAAAGGTTTTGATATCGGAAGAGTTCATGACTTCACCGGTTTTCTCGTTGACATAATCTTTTTTCATGAACTTCCTCAGCTTCTTTGACTCCAGAGCGGTAATACGGAAATTTCTCGGAGAGTTTACCAGTTTCTCCAGAAAATCCAGGAACTTCTTGTTTTCGGCGATGGAACGCTCCTCGAATCTCCGGCTCCAGTAGACAACGACCTGTTCTTCGACTGTACGCGAATTCCCATTTTCATCCTTTACGGTACGCTTCATAACACGGGATTTGTATTTGAAGTCCGGACTGACGACCGTATATCCCTCGTCCTTGTACGCCCATTGCTGTTCTTTCTGCGGGCTTTTCAGCAGGCTTTTGGATACGATATATCCGTTTCCCGCATCCAGTACATGGAGCAGGTTTATGTAATTACAGATACCTCTGTCTGCGATCAGGATAAAACGGGAAAAATCAAGATCATCTACGGAGTTCTTAAGAGCAGGGCGAAGAGTGAGGTGATCCAGTGTATTGCCGGGAAATGACTCAATGGCGATTGGAATACCGTCGTCATCCATAAGAAGTCCCATCTGGACTATCGGCTGATGGCGTTCTTCCTTGCATACACCGAACTTCCGCTGTCCCTTTTCGATGATGTTTCCCTCTTCGTCCAGAATATCCTCATCGGCATCTTCGATCTCAAAATAGAAGTTTGTGACATCATAGTAAATGACCTGGGGAGAACGGCCGGCTTTCTTAACAAGATTGGTGTTCATCCGTCTTATGATGCGGTCCTTGTTTTCTGCAATAAAAGAAAGAGTGTCATAGACATTGTCCGGATTAAAATCTTTAAGAATTGGTTCATAGTAATCATCATTCTGCCTGACGGTCGCACACTTGGAAGCCGGATTCAGCAGTCTTCCGAAAACAAGCAGCTTAAAAAAACCGTATACATCGTACTCAAGTTTCGTAAAGCCCTTATAGGATGCAAACAGATTCATAATACCCAGTTCTTCGAGTATCCGTTCCAGAAGCAGATGTGAAAACAGTTTCGGGTGACCGAAGCAGTCGGGGCTGCCCTCCTGGATGGAGAAGCGGTAAGTCTCCACGGGCCTTTCTTCCGAGCAGTAAGGAAGAAGAGCGGGAATAAGAGGATTGCCGGCTTTAAATGATTTTTTCAGGCGTTCGACATAATCCGGCTGACCGTCATCGAAGCGGGACAGAGGTCCGATATTAAAAACAGGCTGTTTTTGAGACACTTTTTGTCCGGCTTTATTAGTAACCCGGACCGAACGGGCCAGTCTGAGATAGGGTTTTCCATTATTGGTGAAGCATTCAATAAACATAAGAACCTCCCAAAATAGACGCATAGACCTATACATAAATTATATCATAAACCAATAAAAAAAGCAAGGTTTTTTCCTTGCAAAATCAACATTTTTTAGATTTTTTTCGCATCAAAATCGCTTAGTTAAGTGGCAAACTCGGGGAGCCGTCCCTTGTGAGAATCAGTGACATACAAACCTCCTGAAATACCGCAACCCAGGTCCGTCTGAGAGCAGACGCGGGAACCGGACAATTAGAAACTGATATCTTACTCTATTTGCTTTATTGTACCCGACCCGGTGCCTGATGTCAAGAGAAACAGGCAGATTGGAGAACTCTTTTTTGAAAGCTTTTTGAGGGGAGCAAACCCCCGCTCCGCCTTTTACGGAGGGAGCGGGACAC
Organism: Clostridia bacterium; assembly: GCA_017612655.1. Taxonomy (GTDB): domain Bacteria; phylum Bacillota; class Clostridia; order Oscillospirales; family CAG-272; genus RGIG3925. The sequence continues at coordinate 3,692 of JAGAFM010000077.1, forward strand.
AGCCCTCCCGCAGACAGGGGAAAACTGAAATTTCTCTATTGAATCCTACGGCAGAGTATGATATAATTAAGATTGATTGTAATTCGAAATTAAGTCTCATGAAAGGGATCAGGATATGGATCAGACACTGAAAGAAGGGCAAATCGAAGAAAGAAAGAAGCGGATTTTCTCCGGCGTACAGCCGAGCGGAAATCTGACCATTGGGAATTATCTCGGAGCCATCCGGAACTGGACGTTTCTGCAGGATGCCTACGACTGCATTTACTGCGTGGTCAACGAGCACGCGATCACGGTCCGTCAGAATCCGGCAGACCTGCGGAGACAGACGTATGAGACCCTCGCAGTCTACATTGCAGCCGGACTGGACGTTTCGAAAAACGTTCTGTTCATTCAAAGCCATGTTCCCGCCCATGCGGAACTCGCATGGGTCCTGAACTGCTACACCATGTTCGGGGAACTCTCCCGGATGACGCAGTTTAAAGACAAGAGCGCCAAGCATTCCGACAACATTAACGCAGGGCTTTTCGACTACCCTGTTCTGATGGCGGCGGATATCCTGCTCTACCAGGCCGATCTCGTTCCGGTCGGAATCGACCAGAAGCAGCATGTCGAGCTGTGCAGGGATATCGCTGTCCGCTTCAATCAGATCTACCCCGACACTTTTACGATCCCGGAGCCGTATCTCTCCAAGACCGGAAAGAAGATAATGTCGCTTCAGGATCCCGCGAGAAAAATGAGCAAATCCGACGAAAACGAAAACGCCACCGTCAGAATTTTGGATTCCAAGGATACCATTTTAAGAAAATTCAAACGCGCCGTTACCGATTCCGGTTCCGGTATCGTATACAGTGAAGACAAACCAGGCATTTCCAACCTGATGTCCATCTATTCCGCATTCACGGGGAAGGACTATCCTGAAATCGAAGCCGAGTTTGCCGGTTCGGGCTACGGCGATTTCAAGATGGCCGTAGGCGAGACCTGCGCCGATGCGCTTGCGCCTGTCCGGCAGCGGTTTGACGAGCTGATGAAGGACAAGGGCTATCTGGAAAGCGTCGCGAAGCAGGGTGCGGAAACGGCTTCCCGAATCGCATCGAGAACGCTGTCCAAAGTCTATCGGAAAGTCGGTTTCGTAACCTTCTGATTCCCGTTGATTCCCCGTAAGAAAGGATGCTTTCCAAAGCAAAGGTGTTTCCGTGAGAGATTCCCCCGTCCTGTACGCGCTGATGGCCTTTTTCTGCGCGAGCGTCCTCACCCTGGTTCTGACTCCGGTTGTCCGCAAACTGGCGAACTCCATCGGAGCCGTGGATATTCCGCGCGACGAGAGAAGGATGCACCGGAATGCCGTTCCTCTTCTCGGCGGGATTGCGATCTTTGCGGGAGTGACGCTGACTTCCTTTTTCTTCTGCGAAGTCAATCTTCGTCTTCTGCTAGGTTCCGCGGGAGGGCTTCTCGTCTGTCTCATCGGATTTGCCGATGACCTCTTCGATCTGAATCCCTATCTCAAGCTGGCGGGAGAATTTGCCGCCGCAGCGGTGGTTCTTCCCTGCTTCCGGATCGAGCATTTCGAGCTATTCGGAAATTATCTGTCGCTCGGCGTCCTGTCCGTTCCCGTCACCCTGCTCTGGATTGTCGGGCTGACGAACGCGTTCAATCTGATAGACGGGCTGGACGGTCTCGCCTGCGGGGTATCTGTCATCTGCTCCCTTTCTCTCACCTATGTCGCGGCGCGCCACGCGGATTATCCCGTAGTGCTGATGGCCGTCATCCTCTGCGGTGCCTGCCTTGGTTTTCTCCCGTTCAACATTCAGCCCGCGAAGATCTTCATGGGGGATACGGGCGCCCTGTATCTCGGATATCTTCTTTCGCTGCTTTCGATTGCGGGAACGTTCAAGACAACCGCCGCAATCTCGTTCCTCATCCCGATCCTTCTGTTCGGATATCCCCTGTTCGACACCTTATTCTCCTTCTTCCGGAGAATCGTCAAAGGAAAAAATCCGTTCCAGGCAGACAAAGGGCATCTTCATCACCGCATGGTTGCGCTCGGCCTGACCGTCAACCAGACGGTTCTCCTGCTTTACGCCGTCTGTTCCCTGCTCGGTATTCTGGCAATCGAACTCTCCGAGCACCGGACCGCCGCCTTCCTGATCATCCTGGTCCTCGCGGTCCTTGCCGGTATTCTGAACTACCTCTACGTCCGCGGAAAAAAGGAAAAGGAAGAATCGAATCAGCCGGACAGGACGGACAAGGAAGAACCTTCCGACCGGGAGGATTCCGACGAATGACCGTTCTTGTGTTTTCCGATTCCCACGGAATTACGCGGAATCTGCTACGTGCCGCCAAGGCGCACGCCGGGAAAGCCGATGCCGTTCTGCATCTCGGAGACGGAGCGCCCGATCTGCACTTGATCTCCGGACTGTTTCCCGGAGTCCCGTTCTATCCGGTACGCGGGAACTGCGACCCCGCTTACGACTGCGAAGGACCGCTGCCCCGGGACAGGGTGGTAACTCTCGGGTCTCACCGTCTTTATCTCTGTCACGGGGACCTTCACTCCGTTTCACGAGGCTGGGATTCCCTGGTCAGAGACGCTCGGAGCCAGAGCGCTGACATCGCCCTATACGGACATCTTCACATCGCGGAAGAGCGCTATTTTCCGCCCGCTTCCGACGGCGGAGCCGTACACGTATTCAGTCCCGGGAGCATCTCCCTTCCGCGGGATGGTTCCCCCTCCTACGGTCTGCTCCTGCTGTCCGGCGGAGACGTTCTGTTTTCCGTCGGCAGACTCTGACAGAAAGGTCGGGATCCCCAAATGCCTCCTTTCCGCTACAATCCGCCTGAACGAGGCAGGCTGGCCTCCCTCCCCGTTTTCTGCGTTCTGATTCTCTCCGTCGCGCTTTACGCAGCGTCAGGTCTGATCCATACCGGAGGAATGACCAAACCGCTCCTCCAGCTGACGGCGATCGGAATCGCCGCGGCGGGGCTGTACTTTCTGATTCGGTGGAATCTGACCGCTTTCCGCTACGAACTGACGGAAGACTGTCTTCGCGTCTTCCGGCTCTCAGGAAAGCAGGAACTCTGCGTCTGCGATCTGACCCTTCAGACCGGGCTGTGCCTGCTCCGGAAAGAGCAGTTTCTTGCTGCCCGGAAAACCGGCGCTAGTTTCTCGGAAACCGATCTGAAACGGGGAACGATTCAGAATTACGGCAACCGGTTCGGGGAGGACAATCCTCTATGCTATCTTTATGCGGACGCCGATACCGAATGCGTTCTGGTTCTGGATTATGATCCGGAGCTGGAACGGGAAATTACCAGACGTGCCCAACTCGCCTCCCCGGATTTCCGGGCGGGCTTCGAAAGAAAGGAAGAAACACATTGAGCGAACCTTATTCGATTCCTCTTCACGAGGTTACCGATCACTTCGGTCTGAAGATTGTAACGAAGCCTGACAATTACGATCAGGTCGCTGTTTTTTCGAAAGACGTTACGCGTCCCGGACTTCCTCTTGCGGGGTTCTTCGGTTACTACGACGGAACGCGGATCGAAGTCATCGGAAAAATGGAGCATCTGTTCCTGAGTCAGATGGAAAAGGAAGAAAGAGCATCCAGACTGAATGCCTTCTTTGCCCGTCATCCCGTTGCGGTCATCCTGACCTCGGGGCTTGAGGTATTTGACGAGATGCTGACCGCCGCGCAGAACAACGGCGTCACGCTGCTCTGCACCACGGAAGACTCCTGTCCGTTCATCGCCGCCCTGATTGCCTGGCTGTCCGTTCAGCTGGCTCCCTGCATTACCCGCCACGGCGTGCTGGTCGAAGTCTACGGGGAAGGCATCCTGATCCTCGGAGATTCCGGAATCGGAAAATCCGAAACCGCCATTGAACTGGTCAAACGCGGTCACAGACTGATCGCAGACGATGCCGTTGAAATCCGAAAGGTTTCCGCAACCACGCTGGTCGGATCCGCTCCCGAACTGATTCGCCACTACGTGGAACTCCGGGGCGTCGGCATCGTTGATATCCGCCGCATTTTCGGTATGGGCGCCGTCAAGGAAACGGAAAAGATCAATCTCGTGATCAATCTGGAGCAGTGGGTCCAGGGCAAGCTCTACGACCGTCTCGGACTCGATCAGGCTTCCACCGATATCATGGGAATTGAAGTTCCGACCCTTACGATTCCAGTCAGACCGGGCCGTAACCTCGCCATTATCATTGAGATCGCCGCCATGAACAACCGTCAGAGAAGAATGGGAATCAACGCAGCCGAAGAGTTCAATCAGAGAGTCATCAGCCAGATGGGGGTCGAACAGTGAAAGCAGTCATTACCGTAACCGGAAAAGATGTTGTCGGAATTATCGCAAAAGTCAGCTCGGAATGCTCCCGCTTCGGAGCCAATATCGTCGACATCTCCCAAAGCGTCCTGTCGGAGTACTTTGCCATGATCATGGTGGTGGAAGTCTCCGATCTCTCTGTTCCCTTCGGGGAATTCGCAGACCGCATGAAACAGCTTGGTGAGGAAAACCGTCTCGTCATTCACACCATTCACGAAGACGTTTTTCAGGCGATGCACCATATCTGAGAGGCGGCAGACATGCTGAATACCAACGATATTCTGGAAACAATCCGGATGATCGAGGCGGAGAACCTCGACATTCGAACCATAACCATGGGGATTTCCCTTCTCGATTGCGCAAGCGACGACGCGAACCGATTCTGTGAGAAAATCTACGAGAAAATTACCCGGAAAGCGGAACATCTTGTCGAGGTCGGAGAAGAACTGGAAAAACTCTATGGGATTCCCATCGTCAACAAGCGGGTGTCCGTCACCCCGGTGGCGATTGCAGGAGGATCTTTTTCCGAGGACGGATTTCTGAAGATTGCCAAGACCTTGGACCGCGCGGCCGACACGCTGGGGATTCACTTCATCGGAGGATTCGGCGCTCTGGTTCAGAAAGGGTGCACACCCTCCGACACGGCTCTGCTGAACACCATCCCGCAGGCGCTGACCGAGACGGAAAAGGTCTGCTCTTTCGTCAATGTCGCCTCGACCAAGGCGGGCATCAACATGGATGCCGTCGCCCGGATGGGAGACATAATCCTCGATACTTCGGGAAGAACCGCTGACCGGGATTCCGTCGGATGCGCGAAACTGGTTGTCTTTGCCAATGTTCCGGAGGACAATCCCTTCATGGCGGGCGCCTTTCACGGAGTAAGCGAGCCGGATACCGTCATCAATGTCGGGGTTTCCGGACCTGGTGTGGTCGCCAACGCCATCCGCCGCGCGGGACACTGCGATCTGAGTGCGCTTGCTGACGTCATCAAGAATACTGCGTTTAAAATCACACGAATGGGCCAGCTGGTCGCACACGCGGCGTCCGAGCGTCTCGGAGTTCCGTTCGGAATCGTCGACCTGTCCCTTGCCCCCACACCGGCCCAGGGGGATTCCGTCGCCTACATTCTTGAGGAGATGGGGCTCTCGGTATGCGGTTCCCACGGCACCACCGCCGCCCTCGCCATGCTCAACGACGCCGTTAAAAAGGGCGGCGTCATGGCGTCATCCCATGTGGGCGGTCTTTCCGGAGCCTTCATCCCGGTCTCCGAAGACGCCGGAATGATTGCGGCAGCCGAATCGGGCGCCCTCTCGCTGGAAAAGCTGGAAGCGATGACCGCCGTCTGCTCGGTCGGTCTCGACATGATCGCGATCCCCGGGGACACACCGGCCTCCGTTATCTGCGGCATCATCGCAGACGAGATCTCGATCTGTGTCGCAAACACCAAAACGACCGCGGTGAGAGTCATCCCCGCTTACGGCAAAAAAGCGGGAGACAGCGTCACATTCGGCGGTCTCCTCGGCCATGCTCCGGTGATGGCGGTCAATCCCGCAAGTCCGGAATGCTTTATCACGCGGGGAGGACGGATTCCCGCCCCCATTCACAGCCTGAAAAACTGATCAATTTACCCGGAGAACAGACAAATGCCATTTTGGAAAAAGGTCCTCGGTATCTTACGGAAGGACATCATGCTGACCGTCTCCGTTCTGGCAGCGGCCGTTTCCTTTTTCATCACACCGCCGAGTCTTTCGACCTTCTCCTCGATCGACTGGAAGACACTGGCAATCCTCTTCCTGCTTCTCCTCATTCTGGAGGGGTTCAAAAGGGAGAATCTGTTTCTTCCTCTGATCCGGCTCTCGGGGCGTCTCAAAACGCAGACCGGTCTCTCCTGTTTTCTGGTCTTCGGGGTCTTCTTCTCCTCGATGTTCGTGACCAACGACGTCTCCCTGATCATCTTCGTTCCCCTGACGATTGTCCTTTTCCGCTCGTCGGGAATGGAACAGAAAATTCTTCCTGTTCTGGTTCTGGAAAACATAGCAGCCATCCGGGGTTCCCTGCTGACCCCGTTCGGATCCCCTCAGAACCTGTTTCTCTTCTCTCAGAGCGGGATGGACGTCGCTTCATTTCTTCTGATGATGCTTCCTCTCTGCGCGGGGAGTCTGCTGCTTCTCCTCCTTTTCCTTCTTTTCCTGCACCACAGGGGGCTCCGGGAGCGGCTGACCGTTCCGGAACAAATCGGGGATCCCTGGGCAGAAGAGCGGAAAGGAATCCGGATTCTCTATCTTTGCCTCTTTGCCGCGGCCGTTTTCGTCATCGTGTCCAGAACCCGTTTCTGGCCTGTATTTGCAGGGATCGCCGTTCTGCTGCTGCTGATTTTCGACCGCAGGGTCTTCCGCAGCGCGGACTACGCCCTGATCCTGACTTTTTTCTGCTTTTTCCTGTTTTCCTCCGCAATCGCATCCAACGAATCCATTGCGGCGTTTCTCCGTTCCGCGGTATCGGGACGGGAGTATTTCTGGAGCATCGGACTTTCTCAGCTGATTTCCAATGTTCCCGCCGCCATTGTTCTCTGGCCGTTTACGGAACAGCTGCCCCCGCTGATCTACGGTCTGGACACGGCCGGCCTGGTCACCGTGATCGGGTCCCTTGCCTCTGTAATTGCCCTTCGCATCTATACCCGCTACTACCCCGGGGCAGGAGGGCGCTTTCTGCTCTGGTTCGAGGGAATCTCCCTGGCTTTCTTCTTCATCGTTTTTCCCCTGCAGTGGCTGCTTCTTCATGCACTGGGCTACTGACAGTCTGAACAGGAGGTTGAATCATGACTGACCGTCCGGAACATCCCAAACCCCAGTTTCAACGAGAGAACTGGACAAACCTCAACGGTCTCTGGTCCTTTGCCGTAGACTCCGGAGAGAGCGGCAGCGAACGGGGATGGCAGAACGGATCGCATCCCTTTGGGGAATCCATTCGGGTCCCGTTCTGTCCCCAGAGCAAGCTTTCCGGAATCGAAAACCGCGATTTTATGCGTTCGGTCTGGTACCGCAGAACGTTTCCCGTCGACGAAAAGGATCTTGACGGAATCCTCCGTCTTCATTTCGGAGCGGTAGACTACCGGGCGGAGGTCTATATCAACGGAGAGAGGGTCGGAGTCCATTCCGGGGGATACACCTCCTTCTGGTTCGACATCCAGGCATACGTCAAACCCGGAGAAAACACACTGACCGTTCACGCACAGGACGACGAACGGGACCCGCTCATTCCAAGCGGCAAGCAGTGTCCCTCCTATGCATCCCGCGGATGCCACTATACCCGAACCACGGGGATCTGGCAGACGGTCTGGCTCGAACGAATCCCCTTGACCCATATCGAATCCGTTCGTATTATTCCCTCCCCCGAAACCGGCACCGTGACCCTGACAGCGGTTCTGGCCGGAAACGCGGAACTGACCGCTGCCGCTTTCTACGAGGGAAGATCCGCAGGCTCCGTCTCCTGCAGCTGCTGCGGCGGAACCGCGACCCTGACCATTCCCCTGTCGGAGATCCATCTCTGGGAGATCGGGTGCGGAAGGCTCTACACGCTGGAACTCTCCTACGGAACCGACCGTGTCGAAAGCTATTTCGGCCTCCGTTCCCTGTCGTTTTGCGGGAAGGCATTCCTGCTCAACGGGAAGCCGGTCTTTCAGCGCCTGATTCTGGACCAGGGCTTCTATCCGGACGGGATCTACACCGCCCCGACCGACTCGGACCTGGCTGAAGATATTCGCCGGGCTCAGGCGATGGGATTCAACGGTGCGCGTCTCCATCAGAAGATCTTCGAGGAACGGTTCCTTTATCACGCAGACCGACTCGGTTATCTGGTCTGGGCGGAATATCCGTCCTGGGGTCTGGACCTGTCGGATCCGAGGGCGCTCCACGCCATTCTTTCCGAATGGCTGGAGGAAGTCCGGAGAGATTTCAACCATCCTTCGATCATCGGGTGGTGCCCGCTGAACGAAACGAATAATCGGCAGCTGGAATCCACGCTCCGGATGCTCTATGAGGCGACAAAACTGGCGGATCCGACCCGTCCCTGCATCGACACCAGCGGTTACGTTCATGTAATCACCGACTGCTACGACGTGCACGACTACGAGCAGGATCCCGACGTCTTCCGCTCTCACTACGAGAATCTGAGCACGACCGGAGCCTACCACGAAAGCCATCCTTCCCTTCAGAAGTACGACGGTTCCGCGCCGTTCTTCGTAAGCGAATACGGAGGGGTTTTCTGGTCCGCTCTGGGAGGCTGGGGATACGGAAAGAGTCCGCAATCCGAGGCTGAGTATCTGGCCCGCCTTCGCGGACTGACAGACGCGCTGCTGGACAATCCGGCGGTCTTCGGATTCTGCTATACGCAGCTGACCGATGTCGAGCAGGAGCAGAACGGCCTCTATACTTATGAACGCGCAGCGAAATTTCCACCCCATATCCTGGCGTCCATCTTCGGACGGGAAGCCGCCGTCGAACGGACTTAAGCGGTTCCGCTTGCTTTTTCACTGCGGATCTGCTATAATGAAAAACCGAAAAACACAAGAAACCCTCCCCTTTGCAAAGCCGCTTCCTGAGCGGTTCAAATCCCGAGAAAGGAGCGATCCAGACCGATTATGGCAGCTTTACAGGAGTATAAATGCCCGTGCTGCGGGGGCGCCATCACATTCGACAGCGGTCTTCAGAAGCTCAAATGCCCGTACTGCGACACGGAATTTGAAGTCGATACTCTGCTGAGTTATGACCAGGACCTCAATGCGGACAGCGAAGGCACTCTCACATGGGAATCCCGCCCGGAAAATCAGTGGCAGCCCGGAGAAACCGACGGCATGCGCGTCTATGTCTGCAAGTCCTGCGGCGGCGAGGTCATCGGGGATGAAACACTGGCCGCAACCGCCTGCCCCTACTGCGGGAATCCCGTCGTCATGATGGGACAGTTCCGCGGTGATCTGAAACCCGATCTCGTCATCCCCTTCAAGCTGGACAAAGAAGCCGCGAAAGACGGCCTCACCAAACACCTGTCAGGGAAACGACTCCTCCCCAAAGTCTTCCGCACCCAGAATCACATCAATGAAGTAAAAGGAATGTACGTTCCCTTCTGGCTGTTCGACTCGAAGGCAAACGGGACGATTCGCTACAAGGCAACCAAAATCCGGACCTGGTCCGACAGCCGCTACAACTACACCGAAACCAGCTACTATTCCGTTATTCGCGGCGGCACTCTGGAATTCGAAAACATCCCCGCGGACGGGTCTTCCAAAATGCCCGACGACCTCACCGAATCCCTCGAGCCCTATGACCTGAAAGATGCGGTCGATTTTCAGACCGCATACCTGTCCGGCTACTTCGCGGATAAATACGACGTGGATGCGGAACAGTGCACCGAGCGAATCAATTCACGGGTCAAACACAGCACGGAATCCGCATTTGCGAGCACGGTTCAGGGATATACCACCGTTATTCCGGAGGGCGGGTCCGTCAACTGCATCAACGGAAGGGCAAAATACATTCTGCTCCCCGTCTGGCTCCTCACCACCACATGGAACAGCCAGCAGTACATCTTCGCCATGAACGGTCAGACCGGGAAATTTGTCGGCAATCTTCCCATGGACAAGAGCGCCTTTGCAAAATACTTCTTCTCCATCGCCGCCGCGGTCTCGGCAGCCGTCTTCGCCGTCCTCTACATCATGTGGATGCTGTAAGGGGGTGCGAACGATGAAAATGACGAAACGGATTCTCGTCCCTCTTTTCCTAGCCATGTTCCTGCTGTTTGCTGCCCTGCCCGTCTTTGCGGACTCTTCCTCCTCCGCCGACAAGGAACGGTTCATTGACTCCTACGGTCTGCTGAGCGAATCCGAGGCGAACGCGCTGGAATCCTATCTCGACCGAAAGAGCAGCGAGCTGCAGTTCGATATCGTGGTTCTCGTAATCGGCTCCATTCGTGACATCGACGGATATTACAGTGAATACTACGGGGGCGATTACCAGGCACTTGCGGATGACTGGTTCGACTACAAGGGATACGGGATGGGAAGCGACTACAGCGGTGCGCTTCTTCTCTACGATGTTCAGGCGGACTACCGATATCTGTCCACCTCCGGAGAGGGGATCAAAGCCGTTCAGGTCGACGGACTGAAAGACGCGATTCTATCCTACTTTTACCGCAGCGACTACAAGGGCGCCTTCACCGCGTTTGCGGATTACTGCGAAGAGTGCGTCCTGGACGCCCGCTCCTTCCATCCCGGCAGAAAAGCGCTCATTTCCGTGGGAATCGGAATTGTTGTCGCTTTCATCGCAACCGGTTCCATGAAATCCAAGCTGACCAGCGTCAAGCAGCAGACGCAGGCTGCAAACTACGTTCGGGATAATTCCCTGGAAATCACGGAAAGCCGCGATACCTATCTGTACAATCACGTTTCCAGAACGGAGCGCTCCACGTCCAAATCCGGAGGCTCCCATACCTCCTCCTCGGGCCGTTCTCACGGCGGCGGGGGTTTCTAAAGAATCTCAAAAGAGTCCCGCATCCAGACAATGCGGGCGAAAAACTGCAAGTTTCCTCTTAGACTTGCAGTTTTTTTCTCAGACAGTCCGGTTTTCCCACACCATATGGAAGGAGAATCCACATTATGGCTTCTGTGCCGAAACTGTTCCGGTCCACCAAAACCGTTAAACGGATCAACGAGTATATGGAGAATGTCCTGAACGAAGTTCTCCATACCACGCTGAATCCGAACGGTCCCGGCGTCATCCGTATTCATCTGATTCCCCCGAAGAAAGAACTCAATCAGCTGAATCCGAGCATCGCCATTATTAACGGAACTGACATCGTCCCCGTGAACTTTGCCTGGACGATCATGATGGCGGAGATGATCCGCGAGACCAATCACTACGACGGGAAGGAGATCGGGGAGCAGGATATCCGGAGTATTCTCGACAAGACCGTCCTCAGCGTGAAGCAGATCCTTCCCTTTTTCTCAAAAAAGCGAATCGAATCAGACATCCGGACCATCTACCGGACCGTTAAACAGATCGCGTACCGCGAAGAAGTGACGACGGACGTCTATTCCATGAGCATCGGAGAATATTCGGAACACATGAAGGCGCCTCACCGGATGGATCTTCTGGTCAGCGCCATGACCCGCGACGGAAAGTGGCACTGCAATCAAAAATGCGTTCACTGCTACGCGGCGGATCAGATTCACGCAGAAGAGGAAGAGCTGCCCGCGGAACAGTGGAAGGAGATACTCGACAAGTGCCGCGCCGCAGGGATTCCGCAGGTTACGTTTACCGGCGGCGAGCCCACGATGCGTGACGATCTCATTGAACTGATCCGCTATGCCAGATGGTTCGTCACCCGTCTGAACACGAACGGGATCCGGCTGACCGAAGAATACTGCCGCAGGCTCAGAGAGGCCGAACTCGACAGCGTGCAGATCACCTTCTACTCTTCCGACCGTCCCGTTCATGATAAGCTGGTCGGCGCGCCCCGATTCGACGAAACCGTGAAAGGGATTGAAAATGCCCTGTCCGCCGGTCTGTCGGTCAGCATCAACACCCCGCTCTGCACGCTGAACAGGAACTATCTCGAGACACTTGCTTTCCTTCATGAGAAGGGGGTTCTCTACGTCACGTGCTCCGGCCTGATCACGACCGGAAACGCAGCCGGTGAAGAATCCGAACGTCTGCAGCTGAGCACGGAGGAACTGGAACGGATTCTCCGAGAAGCGGTTGACTTCTGTCATGCGAACGGAATGGAAATCGCGTTCACCTCGCCGGGATGGATCGATCAAAATGTGTTCGAAGAGCTGCATATCCCGTCGCCATCCTGCGGCGCATGTCTGTCCAACATGGCCGTCACGCCGGGAGGCAATGTCGTCCCCTGCCAGAGCTGGCTTTCCGACGAGCCGCTCGGAAACCTGCTGAAAGATGACTGGCAGACCATCTGGGAAAGCGACGCCTGCCGTGACCGCAGACAGTTTTCCGCAGAGATGACGGGAGAATGCCCGCTCAGGAGGTACTGCTGATGATTCCTACAAAGAAAAGCCGAAAGCTCCCCCTTCTTCTCGCCGTACTGATCCTGCTCTTCTCCGTTCTTTTCACGGGAACGGTATCCGCAGAGGCAACCGATGAGATCCTCGACTTCTCGATTACCGTTGATGTCAACGAAGACGGTTCCCTCAAGATGCTCTACCACATCGAGTGGAAGGTTCTGGATGATTCCATCGGAATGCTGGACTGGATTGACCTGGGCGTTCCCAACAGCTACCACGATTCCATCACGCCTCTCAGCAGCACCGTCGACCGGATTTCCGACAACGGCAGCAGCCTCGCGATCTATCTGGACCGGTCATACGGGGAAAATGAGACGGTCACCGTCGAGTTTTCGATGACGCAGGACCATCTGTATCAGATTGACAAGTGGCTCGAGGGAGAGACGGTTTACACGTTCACCCCCGCATGGTTTGACGGTATTTCGGTCGATTCTCTGACCATCCGATGGAACGCGGACAAAGCGTGCGGATGGCAGCCGGACTGCATGCAGGAAAATGGGTATCTGGTTTTCTCCGCCTCCCTTTCTCCCGGGGACCGGTACACCATGTCGGTTTCCTATCCGAACGAAGCCTTCTTATTCTCGGAGGATCGGCAGATCAGCGAAGATCCGAATGAAGGCTGGAACGATTACGGAGAGAGAGATCTGGGCGACACCATCGCCGACGTGATCTTTGGGTTCGTCGGCCTGATCCTCTTTCTGGGGATTCTGGCTGTTCCCATTCTCGTGTTCTGTACGTTCGTAAAATGGATTGTTCAGGGACTGGGATTCGGGTCCGGAAAATCGACCGAGAAAAAGATCGTTCGGACAAAGATTGAGTATTATCCCACCTGTCCCGGGTGCGGCGGGACGCGAGAGGAAGGCAAAGACGTCTGCGCCTACTGCGGACGGGACATGATCAAGAGCAAGGTCGAAGTGAAGGAGAACGAAATCGAGAAGCCGGAAAACTATTCGAAAGCCGGGACATTCCGTTACGGCAGTTCTTCTGACACCTATATCCGCGTCAACGTCGTCAACGTTCCGGTGGTCGTTCCGAAATCGACCTCTTACCGCTCGGGCGGTTCCTCCCACCATTCCTCCTGTGCTTCTTCCTGCGCTTCCTCCTGTGCCTGTGCATCTTCCTGCGCCTGCGCCTGTGCATGCGCCTCTTCGGGCCGGGCAGGCTGTTCGGTCAAGGATTTCTATCGGAAGGAACTCCATGAAACGCGCATCTCGATCGACTCCAAAAAGGCCGAAAAGCTGTGAACAGACCGCCTTTTCGGGAATTGATAGAAACCTTCGCTCCTTCCCGGAAAAACCACTTGTATTTCCCGAAGCAATATGATACAATGAGATTACGTACAATAACCGGACTCCGTCCGGAGAGAATAAGGAGACATGCATGGATATTCAGGAATTGATGGGACAAATCCTCAGCAAAGACAGCGTCAAGAATCTCAGCAAGGTTACCAATTCCAGCCAGAAGGAAGTCAAGAACGTTCTTTCTTCCGGACTGCCCTCCCTGATTCAGGGCCTGACCGCGCAGGCCAATGACGAAAACACGGCAGAGGGATTTGCGAATGCCCTTAACGATCACGCCAAGGACAGCACCGCTGATCTCAAGTCCTTTCTGTCCAATGTCGATCTCGCGGACGGCGGCAAGATTCTTTCCCATCTGCTCGGAAACCAGAAAGAGGAAACCACTTCTCAGGCAGCCAGCACCGCAGGCGTTTCCAGCAAAAAGGCGGGGAACATTCTTTCTGCAGTCGCTCCCCTGCTCCTTTCTCTGGTCGGACAGCAGTCCGGCGGACAGAACACCGCATCCGGGGTCAGCTCCGTAATCGGCAATCTCGTAGGCAATGTCGACCTGGGATCGGTTCTTTCGGGCCTGACGGGTTCGCAGTCCAATTCAGGCGGACTGCTCAGCGGACTTCTCGGATTCTTCAAGAAATAAGCAATCTTTGAGTTCGGACGACTTACAAACAGAAAACTCCAAAAAGACGGAGCGAATAAGGGAACATTCCGAAAACCATCGTCCGCTCGTCTTCAGGCGGAAAAAGATACAGCGGTCACATCGGGCAAAGCCCGGTGTGACCGTTGTTCTGCTTTTGAACCTATTCAACTGCAAAAGGGATTTAAATCAGCCTTTAGTCCTACTGCTCTCCTGTTTTCCGGTAAGCTCGGGGGGGCAACTCATCCGGAATCTTTTCGGAATAGTGTGACCACGGCCGGATGGAGACGATGCAGAGAACCGTGCCTAGCGCTGCGAGCAGCACCCACATCAGCAGAGACGAGCTCCATCCGTTCTTTTCGGAAAGATATGCAATGCCGTAGGTGGAGATGGAGGAACCGATATAGGTGCAGGAGTTGAGCACGCCTGACATCAGCGAGACATTGCCTCGGCTTTTGAAGACGGGCGGCGTCATGACGACGAGCATCAGATTGATGCCGTGGGCGCAGGCGTTGAGCAGCGCCGAGAACAGCACCGAAACGACCGGACTGGCGCCGATGAAAAGATAGAGGGCAAGTGCCGAGACGGTGCTCACGGCAAAGAGGACGCAGCCGAGCGTGATCGGGTTTTTGACGAGCCTTCGGTTGATCAGCGAGGACAGCTGCACACAGCCGATGCCGAATATCGGCAGCAGCACGCCGGTGAGGATCGAGACCTGATTGCTGAGATGATACGTCTCGGAAATGAGGGAGGGCATCCAGGTGGCGACGCCGTCGCGCAGCACGCCCTGACAGATGTTGGCGAGCATGATCATCAGCAGCATCAGCAGAAACGGGAAACCAAGGGGTGTTTTCTCCCCGGGGCCGGATCCTGCTGCGGAGGCGCGCTTCCCCTCGCGTTCGTGTTCGACGCGACAGCACAGCCCCTGCCAGACAAAACACATGATCAGTCCCAGAACGCCTGCGATCCAGAAGACGAACTTCCAGTTGAGCACCGTTATGATCAGCGGCGAGACAAGATAAAGCAGGATCGTGCCGCCTGAGGAGCCCCAAAACATCCTTACGGAGGCGCGGCTGTATTCTTCGGAATCAAAAAGATAGGCATTCAGGCGCACCAGCGGGGGCCACAGAAACGCCTGCGCCAGACCGTTAATGCCCCACAGCACGACGATAAGTGCGATGCCGGAGCAG
>JAGAFM010000006.1 GCA_017612655.1 Clostridia bacterium
CAGGCCGCTGCTCCGGGCATTTGCGCTCCGCAGGGTATGGAACGCGCTGTCTTCGAAGTAGGGCCGCCTGCGAACAGCGTCGGGGTTCTCGTACTCTTCGTCTGCCATCCAGTTCACATCCGAGCAGAAAACGGCCCGTGATCCGAGCGATTCCTCCGTGCCGAGAACGATCTCGTTTCGGTCCGCCCGGATCTGTTTTACGAACATCGGGGTTCCGAAAGCGATCCCGAGTCCCTTTCTCTGACCGATCGTATAATGCGTAATTCCCTTATGGGTTCCCAGCACGCGTCCGTCTTCGCCGACGAAGGGGCCGGGACCTGGGACACCGGATTCGCTGTTCCGGTCGATAAATCCCGCATAGTCGCCGTCCGGCACAAAACAGATCTCCTGGGAATCCGGCTTCCGGGCAACCGGAAGGCCTTCCCGCTCGGCAATCTCCCGGACTTCCTGTTTCGAAAGATCTGCAAGAGGCATGAGCGTCCTTGCAAGCTGTTCCTGAGAGAGACGGTACAGCATATAGGTCTGATCTTTTTCCGCGTGAAGAGCCTTCTTTACCGTATAGCGTCCGTTGGGAAGCTTCACAACGGAAGCGTAGTGCCCGGTCGCAACGTAATCGGCCTTCAGGATATCCGCGTAGTGGATCAGGCGCTCCCATTTGATTTCGCGGTTGCAGACAACGCAGGGATTCGGAGTCAGACCGCAGATATAATCCCGGATAAAAGGGCGAAGGATTCGTTCCTCGAACGAGGAAACGCAGTTGAAAGCATGGAACGGAATCCCCAGTTTCAGGGCAACCGACCGGGCGTCCTCGATCTCACAGCACCTGCTCTCCGTCCCGTCCGACGCTTCCCAGGTGCGCAGCGTAACGCCGATCACATCGTATCCCTGCTGTTTTAAAAGAAAAGCCGCGACCGCGCTGTCAACGCCTCCCGACATTCCGACAATAACTGTTGTCAATTGTATTTCCTCTTGTCCCAGATTTGATTCCGTCACATCAGCCGTAAGGCTGAGCGTTCCTGCCGAAGATCCGGAATCCGCTTCACACTTTTACTATAACACAGCGGATCCGAATTGTCAAGAAGAGCCGTCTCAATCAGAAAAACCAGTTCAGGTACCGGAGTTTCCTCTCAAGGTTTCCGAACGTTTCCCTTTCCGAATGCTTGTAATCCGGCCGGAACTGTGATATCATACGGAAAGGAAAGACAGGGGGGGGGAATGCAGAGTGACACTGGAGGAATCCTATTTCCGAAGGCGGCGATTTGTTCCCGAGCGGATGCTGGAATACGGATTTTCGGAAACGGACAGCGGCTACACTCTCGAATCGGTTCTGGAGGACTGCGGCTTTTCTGCCCGCCTGACGGTTTCGAGCGAGGGAAAGGTGAAGGGCGTTGTCTGGGATCCCCTGAACGAGGAGCCCTATACCCTGTTCCGATCCGACAGTCAGAACGGACCTTTCGTATCGACCGTCCGATCCGCCTATACCCGATTTCTCGACTCGGTTTCCTCACAGTGCTGTGAGCTGCTCCCTTTCGGATCCGATCAGGCAAACCGGATCGCGGAATGGGTCCGGATCCGTTACGGGATTGAACCGGACTACCCGTTCGACGAGGAACCGTACCGGACAACCGGAGTGTTCCGGCATCCGGATTCCAGGAAATGGTTCGGGCTGGTTATGGAAGTGCCCCGGAAAAAACTCTTTCGCAACCGTAACGAAGAACCCGTTTCCGTTCTCAACGTAAAGGCGGATTCCCTGAAAATTCCGCTGATAACGGAACGGGACGGCTTCTTTCAGGCTTATCATATGTCCAAGCGGAACTGGATTTCGATCCTTCTCGACGACACCCTTGAGGATGAAACCGTTCAGGCGGCACTGACGGACAGTTACGAACTCACACTTTCTCACAAGAAAGGAAAAACAAAATGAATGAAGTATTGAAGGCAATGGAAGAACGCAGAAGCATCCGGAGTTTTAAGCCGGATATGCCCGACCGGGAAACCATCCGCAGCATTGTCCGCGCCGGTCTTTACGCGCCGAGCGGAATGAACCGTCAGGACACCGTTATCCTCTGCGTCACCTCCCCTGAGATGAGAAGACGTTTTGCGGAAACGAACCGGGAGATCGGAGGCTGGGCGGACGGGTTCGATCCTTTCTACGGTGCTCCCGTTATCTTTGCGGTTCTGGCAAAAGCAACCGATCCGACTGCTCTCTGCGATGGGTCGCTGGTCCTTTCCAATCTGCTTCTCGCCGCGCATGCGACCGGCCTCGGAGGAATCTGGATCCACCGGGCGAAGGAAACTTTTGAAAGGCCTGAATTCCGGAGCCTGCTGAAAGACCTCGGAATCGATGGGGACTGGATCGGGGTCGGACACTGCGCAGTAGGCTATCCGTCCGGGTCCATCCCTTCAGCCCCCGTTCGGAAGG
This sequence comes from Clostridia bacterium, assembly GCA_017612655.1. Classification (GTDB taxonomy): domain Bacteria; phylum Bacillota; class Clostridia; order Oscillospirales; family CAG-272; genus RGIG3925. The sequence continues at coordinate 2,423 of JAGAFM010000006.1, forward strand.
AAGGAAGATTCTATGAAATCTGAGAAAGGGTCGAGAGAGTATTCTCCTGCGAAATCGGAGAAGATCGAAACGCTCCGGCGATGGATCCGGGAATCCGCTTATACGGTCTTTTTCGGCGGCGCAGGCGTTTCCACGGAAAGCGGAATCCCCGACTTCCGCAGCAAGGACGGGCTGTACAATCAGCGGGATATCCGGTTTGAAAACTATTCTCCCGAATACCTGCTCAGTCACACCTGTCTGATCCGGGAACCGGAGGTCTTCTTCTCTTTCTACCGGCAGAAAATGGACTCTAGGCGATTCAAGCCCAACCGGGCGCACACAGCACTTGCCGATCTGGAAAGACGCGGAAAACTGCAGGCTGTGATTACCCAGAACATCGACGGACTGCATCAGAGAGCTGGGAGCAGAGCCGTTTACGAGATTCACGGGTCGACCGGGAGAAACTACTGCATGTCATGTGGAAAAAGTTTCCCGCCCGACGCGATTTTCGATTCCGCAGAACCGGTTCCCCGATGTGAATGCGGCGGAATCATCCGCTGCGACGTAACGCTCTACGAGGAATCCCTTCCGGAGGAGGCGGTGGAGCATGCCGTCCATTCGATCCGGAACGCAGAACTGCTGATTGTCGGCGGAACCTCTCTGACCGTCTACCCCGCAGCGTCCTACGTCACCTTTTTCCGGGGAGAACACCTGGTGATCATCAACCGGGATCCCCTGTCCTACCCGCTCCGGCCGGACCGGGATCTTCAGATTCTGGAATCGATCGGAGGCGTCCTTTCCGCAGCCGCGGAAGAATAACCGTATCACAAGGCAGGAGCCCGCAGAAAATGAGGGCTCCTGCCATACTTGTCACATCGTTCCGCTCAAATGCCCGAAACACGGGTCAGTTCCGCACGATTGAGGATCAATTCCTTTCCTCCGTCGAAGATCGCAAGATCCGAAACGGTCAGATCGGAGATGACGCCTGCCAGCGAAAGGGCGCATTCTGCGCGAGACGATACGTTGGAAACCGAAATATGGTGCGTTTCTCCTGGAGCGGGCTGCCGGCTCCCGTACAGGCCTG
>JAGAFM010000078.1 GCA_017612655.1 Clostridia bacterium
CGAAGCGGGCGTTATGACGCCAAGCTACCGGCGCGCGGAACAGGGGCTGATTACCAATGAAAAGCGCCTCGGAAGCGGACGCTGGCAGACCTTCACCGTCAACAAGATTCTGCGCGCGGAGATCTATACCGGCGACATGGTACAGGGCAAGTCAAGGACCGTTGCTCACAAGCAGACCCCGGTCAGCCCGAAGGAGTACACCGTGGTTCACGGAACTCACGAACCCATCATAAGCCGTGAACGGTACGAACAGGTACAGATCATCCTGAACAAGACGGCACAGTCCGTGAAAGAACGGGAACAGACCCCCTACACGCCCAACCTTCTGAAAGGAAAGATCTTCTGCGCGGCGTGCGGAAGGGCGCTTCACCGTCAGCGGGCAAGGAGGAGAAAAATGCCGGACCGATACCTGTATCACTGCATTACGAATACCCGCACCGCTCACGGCACCTGCCCCGGCATCCTGATCTTTGAAGAGGCTCTTTTCGACGCGCTGCTCCCCATCATCCGGAACACGCTGGAATCATTCCTCGGGGAAGAAACGGTCGATCTTTCCGAGCATAAATCGGACAAAGAAACCGAAAAGCGGCTCGCCTTCCTCTGGCAGGAAATCCGGCAAAAAGACGGGCAGATCACGGGGCTATACGAAAACCTTACTCTCGGCGTCATCAACCGGGAGGAATACGATTCCCTCCGGGAACAGTTTGAAGCGAGGCTCCGGGAGCTGACTGCAGAAGCGGATCGTCTCGGGGATGAGTGCAAACGGCGGGCGGAGGACAGCGGGAGACTCCGGATGCTCCGGGAAGAGGAAGAAGCCCTGCGGAAGAATCCCGTCCTGACAAAGGAACTGATCGACCGTCTGATCGAGCGGATCGACGTTTCCCCGGACAAGAGCCTGCGCATCCGGTGGACGTTCAAAAATGAATACGGAGAGGAGGATGGGCCATGTCAGCCTATGTGATCGCGCTCTATATCCGGCTGTCCATCGAGGACGTGAAATATGAGAGCATGAGTATCGAGAATCAGAAGCTGGCGCTTCACGAATACGCCGACGCGATGCCCGAAGTCGGTCACGCGGAGATTCTCGAATTTGTGGACAACGGCTACACCGGAACGAATTTTGAGAGACCGGAAGTCCAGCGCATGATCGAGCTGGTCCGTCAGAACCGGATCGACTGCATCATCGTGAAGGATTTCTCCCGTTTCGGGCGGAACAGCATCGAAACTGGCTATTTCCTCGAAAAGGTCTTTCCCCTGTTTCATACCCGGTTCATCTCCGTCAGCGACGATTATGACAGCGCGAACTTCCGAGGGGACACGGGTGGGATGAACGTGGCCTTCAAGTACCTCATCAACGAGTATTACAGCCGGGATATGTCCATGAAGACACGAAGTGCGAAATACGCGAAGATGGAACGGGGCGAGTATCAGAGCAAAATCTGTCCCTACGGATACCGGAAAGGAGCCAACGGACGCATGGAGCCGGACGGCGAAGCGGCGGAAACCGTGAAGCTGATCTTTTCTCTGGCGGCGGACGGACAGTCTGCAACAGAAATCGCTCGGGAACTTCATCGGAGAGGAATCCCGACGCCCGGCGAATACAAAGCCGCGCACGGGAACCATACGCACGATATATCCCGTACCAAAGGAGTCTGGGCTATATCCACCATTCTCCGCATACTCGACAACGAAGTCTATACTGGCGATTACATTATCCGGCGAAGGGAGGTGAAAGAGATTGGCGGTAACAGGTCCGTAATGCGAGACCGGAGTCAATGGATTATCCTTCCGGATCATCATGAACCTCTCGTTGATAAGGATATGTTCAAACGAGCAAATGAGGCTCTTAATCGTTATAGCATTGGGAAGAAAAAAGAACACAAGTCCCCCCTGAAAGGATACGTTTTTTGTGGATGCTGCCGTCATGCTTTGACCCGCCATAATCAAAACAATCCGGAATATATTTGCCGCAGATCTGCTTGTCTGGACGATGCGCCTTGCCGAAATCTGAAAATCCCCGTACCGGAATTGGAAAATCTGGTCCTCCGGTCGATCCGCGAACGCATAGAACAGAATGGAGAAGACGGATCGCCGGACGGCCTCACCGAAAGCGGCACCGGGGAAACCCGGACCGATTCCCTTGAACAGGAACGGCTGGCGCTCTACGAAGCATACCTGAACGGCGATATTTCGCTCGACATATTCAAGGAGCAGAAGGAGCGGATTGCCGGAAAGATCCTGACGGCACAGAAAAGCCGCGCCCTCCTCGCGGAACAGTCCACAAAGGAAAACGCGGCGAACGAGTTGAAGCGGCTCCGGGAGGAAATCGCCTCCGCCGACTGTCTGACCGTCGAAATGTGCGAGAAGCTGATCGACAGAGTTTTCGTGTACCCGGACAAGCGGATTGAGGTGGAATTTCGATAAAAAATCGCAAAAAATATTTTTGTTGATAGCTTGACATTTGGGTGACGAAGGTCGTGATAGCGTATGTGCCGCATCCCATGCTGTTCCAGAAAGACCGGAAATGCCTGCGTGAGATACGCCG
>JAGAFM010000079.1 GCA_017612655.1 Clostridia bacterium
ATGGTTTGGCGTTGGTTTGGCGTTGGCTTTAACGCTACCAATCAAATGACACCTGAAAATGGTGTAAAAACCGTGCTTTTTCGGGGTTTGAGAAAATAGCAATCATTCCCATTCAATCGTGGCAACAGGTTTGGGACTTAAGTCATACAAAACGCGACTAACGCCCTTAACCTCGTCTAAGATGCGGTCTCTGATGTGGAATAAAAGGTCATAAGGAATCGGTTCGGGAGAAGCTGTAATCGCATCAACGGAATTGATTGCACGGATAATCACAGGCCACTCTTCTGTTCTCTTTCCATTTCGGATTCCGGTTGAGCGCAGGTCCGGAACTACGGTAAAGAACTGCCATACCTTGGAGGCAAGGCCATTCTTTTCGAATTCCTCTCTCAGAATCGCATCCGATTCGCGCACGGCCTCCAGACGGTCTCTTGTAATGGCTCCAATACAGCGAACGCCGAGACCCGGCCCTGGGAAAGGCTGACGATACACCATGGAATCCGGCAGTCCCAGCTCCTTCCCGACCATGCGAACCTCGTCCTTGAAAAGGAATTTCACCGGTTCGCAGAGTTCGAATTTCAGATCATCCGGTAATCCGCCGTCATTATGATGAGCTTTGATGCCTGCCTTGGACTCAAGGATATCGGGATAAATCGTCCCCTGTGCAAGGAATGAGATATCAGTCAGTTTTCTCGCTTCCTCCGCGAAAACATCGATAAACAGTTTTCCAATGATCTTCCGCTTTTTCTCGGGATCCGAAACACCTGCCAGGGCATCCAGAAAACGATCCGTCGCGTCAACATAGATCAAATTCGCCTTAAGCTGATCCTTGAAAACACGAATGACCTGCTCCGGCTCCCCTTTTCTCAGCAAGCCGTGGTTAACGTGTACGCAGGTCAGCCTGTCACCGATCGCTTTGATCAACAAAGCCGCGACAACAGACGAGTCCACTCCGCCGGAAAGGGCGAGGAGAACCTTTCCGTTCCCAACCTGGGCCTGGAGTTCCTTGATTTGCTCTTCAATAAAGGCGCGTGCCAGTTCCGCCGAATCAATCCGATGCATTGATTCAGGTCTAACTTCCGTTCTAATCATACGAACCTCCGACAATAATCTATTCTAAATGCCAGAACAATCAGCATGTGGTGTAATTGTCGAAATATCCCTGTACGAGGACAACAGGGGTACCCTTGTCCCCGGACCCGCTCGTCAGATCGCAGAGAGAGCCGATAAGATCCGTCAACTGCCTCGGAGTCGTTCCTTCCGAGACCATCTTTCCGACGAGAGACCCTTCTTTTGCGCGAATGGATTCTGAAATCGCTTTTTTCAATTCTTCTCCGGAAAGATTCTGAAAATCGTTATCGGCAAGATATTTCAATTTCAGTTCGTTCGGAGTGCCGATCAAACCGGCTGTATGGTCCGGAGAAACAACCGGATCGGCAAGTTCCCAGATCTTTCCCTTCGGATCCTTGAAGGCACCGTCTCCGTAAACCATCACTTCGACATGCTTCCCGGTCTCTCTCAGGATCGCGCTCTGGATCGTTTCAAGCAGTTCGGGGGAAGGATGCGGAAACAGCTTCACTTTTCCCTCAGTCGCCTTGTTTGATCCGAGCAGACCATACTGTTCGTTAAAGCCGCTTCCGTTTACCGGAGCGGTAAGAAGATCATCCAGACCGCAGACAATCTTTGCTCCTGCCGCCTTCAGAATCCGCTTTGTTCTTGCACGGGTATGAATGTCGCAGGTCAGAACGCAATCCGTGTAGTTCAAAATGGCTTTTGCCTGATTGGCAAACACGATTTCGACTTCCGCTCCGCAGTCCTGAATCAAATCTCCGTAGTACTGAACATAATCGACTCCGGTAAATTCGTGCTTGTTTTCCCCGAACAGTTCGCGATACTGTTTCAGAGTCAGAACATCCGAATACGGGTTGATCCCGGCAGCGTCAATTTTGTCCAGAGAAACCAGTTCATTTCCAACCTCGTCGGAAGGATAGCTCAGCATGAGGACAATCTTTTTTGCGCCTTTGGCAATTCCGCGCAGGCAGATTGCAAAACGATTTCTCGAAAGGATCGGGAAGATCACTCCGATCGTCCCGCCGCCTAGTTTGGTCCGAACGTCCTGGGCAATATCGTCCACAGTCGCATAATTGCCCTGGGAGCGAGCGACAATCGACTCGGTAATCGCTATGACATCCCTGTTTCGGATTGCAAATCCCTCGCTCTTCGCTGCAAGCAGAACGCTCTCGGCGACGATAGACCCCAGATTATCGCCTTCGCGGATAATCGGAAGACGAATCCCTCGGGAAACGGTACCTACTCTTCTTTCATTTGATTCCATTGTGTGTATGTCCTTTCTGTCTTTTTTCGGGAGGAATTATGCGGGAAGGATCGGGTCTCCGTTTTTGTCAAACAAGGGAAGGAATTCCAAAAAAGTGATATCCTTTCTCTTAGCGGCAGCCCCTTCTGCGAGAATAGCCATCTTCCCAACGATTTCCGCGCCGGCTGTCTCGGCCAGAACCTCAAGCGCATGAAGGGACTCGCCGGTGGAAATCACGTCATCTACGATCAAAACCCTCTTTCCCTTCATCTGGTCCATGTCATCCTGGTCAAGATAGAGGGTTTGGACATTCTCGGTCGTAATAGACTTCACTTCCGTTTTCACGGCGCTCTTCATATAGAGCTTCTTCCCTTTTCTTGCAAGGATATAGGAGTTCTGCCCGCACTGACGCGCCATTTCATAAACGAGAGGAATTCCCTTCGTTTCCGCTGTCAGCATCAGATCGAAAGCAGGAGCCTTCTTCAGAAGGGCCTCCGCGCAGGCGATGGTCAGCTCAACATCTCCGAAAATAACGAATGCACCGAGATAGAGGTCATCAGTAAGTTCGCACAGAGGGAGGTTTCTCTTGACACCGGCAATTGTAATCGGGTAGAATTCTTTCATGACGGCACCCGGCTTCCCTTAGAAAGCCACCTTTCTTGTTGAATTACGGGGAAGAGGATCATCGCTGAGGGCACAGATACCAGAGCAAAAAGAGTAGAAAGCGACACGGCCAAACCGCAATGTCGCTTTCCATATTGTACCTACCCGGCAGGATTCGAACCTGTGACCTCGAGAGTCGGAGTCTCGCGCGCTATCCAGCTGTGCCACGGGTAGGAATATAAATGACAGGTTTAACCTCTCATAACGACGAAATTATATCACAAAGAGGGTTCTTTGTAAAGAGGTTCGACGGAAAAAGAGACAATAATTTCCGGGTCAAATGAAGCCCGCTTACCCTCTTTTTCAGGGCGGTAATCGGGCTTGAATCCCCACTCGGATTTCCGTCGATTCTGTGAATTATCCCCTTTTCATCTTGCATTTTTTATTGCCGTATGTTAGAATGGAATGGCGGATCCTGACAATACGGCCGAGACTGCAAGAAAGAGGAAAAAGCATGGAATACCGAAAAGAGCACGATTCTTTAGGAGAGGTTGACGTTCCTTCCGACAAGCTGTGGGGCGCTCAGACGCAGAGAAGCGTGGAACATTTTCAGATCGGTGTCGGCCAGGAGACGATGCCACGGGAAATTCTGATGGCCTTCTCCTTCCTTAAAGAGGCTGCCGCCCTGGTCAATCATGCTCTTCTGCCTGAGAAAATGACGGAGGAGAAACTCCATGCGATCGTTCTAGGCTGCGAAGCCATGCGCAGCGGTACTCTGGACGACCAGTTTCCGCTCGTCGTATGGCAAACCGGTTCCGGAACCCACACCAACATGAACGTCAATGAAGTTCTCTCAAACTACGGAAACAAACTCTCCCCTTCCGCGCATCTGCATCCGAACGATGATGTCAATATGAGCCAGTCCTCAAATGACACCTTTCCGACCGCCATGCACATCGCCGCGGTTTTTTCGCTGCAGAAAGTCCTGGATTCCGGGGAGCTTCTGGTTCAGGAATTCGCTTCTCTGGAAGAAGAGAACGACGGGGTTCTCAAATGCGGAAGGACTCATCTCCAGGACGCGACTCCGATCCTCTTTTCTCAGGAGATCAGCGGGTGGAGAAGCAGTATTGAAAAAGATCTTTCACTAATTCGTCTATCCGTCTCCCCTCTTGAAGAAATCGCTCTGGGGGGAACCGCAGTCGGCACCGGTCTGAACGCGCCGAAAGGATTTGACCTCCTCGTTGCCGAAAAGATCGCCCAGCTGACCGGTTTTCCCTTTGTTTCAGCCACCAATAAATTTCACGCCCTGACTTCACTGGATGAAATGGTCTACTCCCACGGGGCACTCAAGGCGCTTGCATGCGATCTGATGAAAATCGCGAATGACATTCGCTGGCTCGCAAGCGGCCCCAGACTTGGTCTGGGAGAGATCCGGATTCCCGCGAACGAACCCGGTTCCTCCATCATGCCCGGAAAAGTGAATCCGACCCAGTGCGAAGCGGTAACCATGGTGGCTGCTCAGATTCTCGGAAACGACGCCACGCTTTCCTTTGCCGCCTCTCAGGGGAATTTTGAGCTGAACGTGTTCCTGCCGGTCACCGCTTACAACTTTCTTCAGAGCGCCCGACTGCTCTCCGAATGCATGACTTCCTTCCGCAAGAACTGCGTCTGCGGGATTACGGCGAACCGGGAGAAAATGGCGGGAAACGTTTCTTCTTCCCTGCTTCTCGCAACCGCTCTCAATCCTCATATCGGGTATGAGAACGCCGCAAAAGTCGTGAAATACGCCTATGAAAACAACATCACCCTGAAGAAGGCCTGCGCGGATCTGGGTTTGCTGAACGAGAGTGAATATGACAGACTGGTTCACCCCGAATCCATGGTGTAGGCGAACATGCGCAAAAAAAAGAATTCGGTGGTGTCTGTCCTCACCGCCGATGTGAGTCCGCTTTACGACGATGCCCGGTTTGACCTTCTCCTTGAGAAAATCCCGGAGGACCACAGGGGATATGTTCTGAGGCATGCGTCCAGGCAGGCACGCTGTCTCTCCCTTGGAGCGGAGCTGATTCTCAGCCGGATCTGCGCCGGATACGGGAGAGACCTCTCCGAGATGACGCTGCTCCGGGAGCCCGGGAAAAAGCCCGTCTTTGCCGATTCCCCCTTCCGTTTCAGTCTGTCCCATTCGGGGACGCTCGTTGCATGTGCCGTCTCCGAACTCGAAGTCGGGTGTGACCTAGAAATCCTCCGTCCGATCCGTTTGGAACTGGCGAAACGCTTCTTTCAGCCGGACGAGGCGCAGATCATCCTCTCCGCCCCCACAGAGGAGGACCGGAACAGGCTATTTTTCCGATACTGGACCTGCAAGGAGAGTTTTCTGAAATGCATCGGCACCGGCCTTGCCTACCCGATGAATGCCTTCACTTTTTCCTTTTCCACGGTTCCCATCCGGGTCATCCATTCCATTGACTCTTTTTCCTACTCCGTCTTCATCCGCGAGGAAAAGCCGTACGCGTTCGCTCTGTGCGTTCAGGACGCTCTTCCCGAACAGCTGCTTTCCGTCTCGTGGAAAACGGTCAAACTCGTGTAACCGCGCCGGTTCCGGCATTTGTTCTTTCCAGTCGACACAAAGAAACGTCAAGGAGGTTTCCGATGAAAACAATTGATTTTGCAAAGTACGGGATCAACGGAGTGCGTGAAATCTATCACAATCCTTCCTACGAGCAGCTCTACCGGGATGAAATGAACCCCGAGCTTACCGGCTATGACAGGGGCGTCCTGACCGAACTGGATGCCGTCAACGTGATGACAGGGATTTACACGGGCCGTTCTCCGAAGGACAAATACATTGTTCTGGACGAGAATACGGCTGATACCGTCTGGTGGACGACAGAAGGTTATCCCAACGACAACCATCCCATGACTCCGGAGGTCTGGAATTCTGTTAAAAAGCTTGCCCTGAATCAGTTGAGCGGCAAAAACCTTTACGTCGTCGACGCTTTTTGCGGCGCGAACAAGGACACCAGGATGGCCATCCGCTTCTTTATGGAGGTCGCATGGCAGGCACACTTCGTTGAGAACATGTTCATTAAGCCGACGGAGGAAGAACTCGAGTCTTTTGAGCCTGACTTTGTCGTCTATACCGCTTCGAAGGCAAAATGCGAGGCCTACCGGGAGCTCGGACTCAATTCGGAAACGGTCGTAGCGTTCAATGTTACGAGCAGAGAACAGGTCATCATCAATACCTGGTACGGCGGAGAAATGAAAAAGGGAATGTTCTCGATGATGAACTATTTCCTTCCTCTGAAAGGCATCGCCTCCATGCACTGCTCCGCAAATACGGACATGAGCGGAAAGAATACCGCGATCTTCTTCGGACTGTCCGGAACGGGAAAAACAACTCTTTCAACCGATCCGAAACGGCTTCTGATCGGCGACGACGAACACGGCTGGGATGACAACGGCGTCTTCAATTTTGAAGGAGGCTGCTATGCCAAGGTCATCAACCTGGACAAGGAATCCGAGCCGGATATCTACCACGCCATTCGCAGGAACGCGCTGCTTGAAAATGTTACGGTCGACGCCTCGGGCGCAATCGACTTCAAAGACAAGAGCGTAACGGAGAATACCCGTGTGTCCTATCCGATTGAACACATTGAAAAGATCGTCAAGAAGGTAAACGACATCTCCTCCGGTCCGGATGCGGAAAACGTCATTTTCCTCTCTGCGGACGCATTCGGGGTTCTTCCCCCCGTCTCCATCCTGTCCCTGGAACAGACTCAGTATTATTTCCTTTCCGGATTTACAGCCAAACTTGCGGGAACCGAACGGGGAATCACGGAACCGACGCCGACCTTCTCCGCGTGCTTCGGACAGGCATTTCTGGAGCTGCATCCGACCAAATACGCGGAAGAACTCGTGAAAAAGATGAAAAAGAGCGGTGCAAGGGCCTATCTGGTCAATACAGGCTGGAACGGAACGGGAAAACGGATTTCAATTAAAGATACCAGAGGCATTATCGACGCCATTCTGAACGGATCAATCCTTCAGTCGAATACCAAGTCCATTCCCTACTTCAATTTCGTGGTTCCGACGGATCTTCCCGGAGTCGACCCGGGAATCCTCGACCCCAGGGACACCTACGCTGATCCGTCCCTGTGGGAAGCCAAAGCTAAAGATCTTGCTTCACGTTTTACCCGAAACTTTGAGAAATACACGAACACCGAAAGTGGGAAGGCGCTGGTTTCGGCAGGTCCCTGTGCGGACGATTAATCCTTCCACTATCCATTGAGCAGAAAACCATAACACGTCAGCAAAACAGCCTGGAGATCGTTTACGGATCTTCAGGCTGCTTTTTCGGCG
>JAGAFM010000007.1 GCA_017612655.1 Clostridia bacterium
ATCCTCTTCAAGAGTCATGAGAAGGAACGCGAGCATGGCGGCCGTCCTGAAGGTTTTTCTTTATTGTATCATTTTCCCGGGAACGGGGCAAGGGCCTGTTTTCGGGGCTTCCGGTGCATATACGTTTGAGACGGGGGATTTGTGACAGGAAAACAAGAAAAAATCGAAAAAAAGTGGATGAACAGGGAAAAGAGCCGCACCTGTTTAAGGAAAACGGCTCACATAGCTTCTTCCTGTTCGTCAGGAGGATGGTACTGCGTCACCCGCATGAGGTATTCCTTCGGTATCGCCGTTCTCGAGATTCATCTGACATAGATCCGAATCATTGGCCGCATAGAGTTTCGTTAAGACATTTCACCCGACATATACAGTTTACCCTCTTTCCGCCAGCAAAATGGATACGCGGGACTGGATCTTTTTCGCGCAGTCTTCCGCCGTGCCAACGCCGCCGAGAAACGCGGAGATCTCCTCGTTTACGATGGATGTGACCTCATCGTTCGCAGACAGATTGAAGGGAATGCCGCAATGGTTGTCCAGTATATCGCGAATACGCCGTTCGTCTTCTTCGGTAAACTCCGTCAGGATACCGGGTTCGGTCAGCGTGAGCGGAAAATAGGAATCCTTCAAATCCCTTGAAGAATTGCCGGAAAAGGTAAAGGCAAAGTCATAGGCATAGTACTCCTGAACCGTTCGCTCAAATTCAGACACGAGACCCGGGATGCCCTGAACACCGCTGAATGCGTCCGGCTCGAAAAGATCCTCGAGGGCTTTCCAGGCAAGTTCCTGCCGTTCCGCATCCGCCGCTGTGATCACATATACGGAATCCGCGCTGATTGCGGTGCCGCTGTACCCGTTCGTCGGCTGTCCGATCATCCGCCAGTTTTTGGTGCCGAAATCCAGTTCCATACCGAGGAAAGCCGCGATCTCGTTCAATACCTTTTGTTTGAGAACGATCTTTCCCTCGTGGTACAGCTGATACCGTTCCGAAAAGGGAGCGCTCAGCCCTTCGATGGGCGGATGCGCGCTGTATTCCTCCGGGGTGGGCAGGGACGCGATATACTTCAGATACCGGATGAACAGCTCCGAATCGAAAGAAGCGGTTTTGCCGTCCTCGGAGATGAAGGAAGCATACCCGCCGGGTCCCAGCAGCATATACGCCGCGGAGTTCCGTGTCAGTCCCTCCATGAGCAGGCGGTCGGAGGGAAGGCTTTCGGCAAAGTCCAGAAGTTCTTCCGCCGTCCATGAATCCCGTCCCGCGTATTTTCCGAGCAGATCATCCGTGGAGACAACGGTCTGGAGGTAGAAGGATCTCGTCAATCCGAAGAGGCGATCTTCTGCATCGGTAAAGGTACGCTTCACGCATCCCATGATATTGTCCTGATTCAGAAACCCTTCCCGCTCTGTGAAGGGAGTCAGGTCCGTGAAAAGACCGTGCTTTACAATATGGGTAAGAGCGGGACCGGACTGGGAAGTGATGACGATATCCGGCCGGGTTCCCGTCGCCATCTCCGCGGCCAGCCGTTTTTCGCCTCCGAGAAAATCCTCTTTGGATTGATAACTGTCCACGACGATCCGGACTCCCTCATGGGACTTGTTGAAGGATATGATTTTTCCGGCCAGAGAGATTTCAGGCTGACCGGTATGTACCAGCCGCAGAACCGTGACGGCGGAAAGATCAATATCCGGCGCTTTCCGGTAGATGGACGGCACCGTGGAGCTCTCGCCGCGGTCGGACATGAGAACCTCTTCGGGACTGTAAACAGTCAGCAACGAAACCGATTCCCGGGAGATATCGGAATTCATAAAGTCGATGATCAGTTCCTCTGATACCATGCCGGACTCGTCATAATCTGCTGCATAAAGGCCATTATCGTTACGGTAGTAATAATCATGACCGGGGCCGAAGAACAGCTCATTGACACCCTCCGGCAAAGCGGGCAGGGTCAGAGGATCGCCGAAGGATAAGGTTTCCCGGTTAATGGGAACCAGGGCCTGTCCGTTTCCGAAGTCGCTCATGACCCAGACCCGGCCATCTCCAGCGACAGCCATGGTCTTAATCCAGTCCGGAACCGTGACGGAAAAGCATTTTTCAAGGGCCGGGGTCAAAACGACAACCTCCTGCTGTGACGCCAGATAGATATTTCCTTCGGCGTCTTCGGCCATTCTCTCCACCCGGAACCACCCGGTTGCTCCGGCGCTCTCGAACAGTTTTTCCATGTCATTCAGCTCTGCCTGCGGTTCTGCGCCGTCCGATCCGATCTTCCATGAAACAAGGCGGAAAGATTCCTGTCCCTTCTCAAGGTCGAATCTGCCGACCAGACACAGGAGGACGTCCTTCGTGAAGAGACCGCCGGAGAGATATTCGTCCTTTCCGAGAGGTAGTTCTTCCTCGTGAAGGACGGTTTCCGCATTTGCCGTAATGATTTCGGTGATGGTTTCGCTCTGCCAGAGGCCGTTTTCATCCTCCAAGTTCTTCCAGTATGCAGCTAAATAGGTCAGCGTTCCGGCTTCCGCATCGTACTTGGGGGCGATCCCGCTGTTAAAGGAATAATTTTCCGGGATCGCGAAACTCTCTGGCCGGAAGACATGAGTCAGAAATTCCGGTTCCCTCTCCGCCGTCCCAT
>JAGAFM010000080.1 GCA_017612655.1 Clostridia bacterium
ATGGCCGGCCGCGGTACCGACATCAAACTGGACGACGCGGCGAGAGCAGCGGGCGGACTGAAGATCATCGGTACGGAGCGCCATGAGGCACGGCGTATCGACAATCAGCTCCGCGGACGTTCCGGACGTCAGGGCGACCCGGGCAATACCCAGTTCTTCATCTCGCTCGAAGACGATCTGATGCGTCTCTTCGGATCCGACCGGGTCGCCGGGCTGGTCGACCGGCTCGGACTCGACGAAGATCAGCCGATCGACGCATCGATCCTTTCCAACTCGATCGAGAAGGCGCAGAAGCGTCTGGAAGGCATGAACTTCGAACGCAGAAAATACGTGCTGACCTACGACGACGTCATGAACCAGGAGAGAAAGGTCATCTACCAGCAGAGGCAGGACGTCCTCAACGGAATGGATATTCACGACAAGATTCTCTCCATGATTTCCTCCACGATCGAAAACGCGGTCAACAGCTTCACGACCGCTGAAGTTGCTGACGACTGGAACTACGACGGCCTCCGGACCTATTTCTACGGGACGCTGACCACGGACGCCGATTTCCACTACAACGCGGACGACTTCAACACCCTGACCCGCGAAGACCTGATCCGGCTGCTCAAGGAACGCGGAGAGGCCCTCTACGCGTCCAAGGAGGAACTCTTCGGAAAAGAGCAGATGCGGGAAATTGAAAGGATTGTCCTGCTCAAGACGGTGGATACCAACTGGATGGATCATCTGGACGCAATGGACGACCTCAAGGGTTCGATCGCGCTGCAGGCGTACGCGCAGCGGAATCCGATCACCGAGTTCCGGATTCAGTCCGGCACCATGTTCGACGATATGATCTCCGCCATTCAGGAAGACACCGTACGGACGCTCTTCAGCATCGTTCCGCGTCCGGATGTGGAACTGAAGAGAGAACAGGTCGCCAAGGAGACCGGAGAGGGATTCGAAGGTTCAGAACAGAAAAAGCAGCCCGTCCGCAATGCTGCGACAAAAAAGGTGGGCCGGAACGATCCGTGTCCCTGCGGAAGCGGAAAAAAGTACAAGAAATGCTGCGGCTTCAATCCGGCCGATCCGGAATCCTGATTCCGTACGCCGGCCGCGTTTCCGAACTGCAGATCCGTTAAGAGAAAGAAAGGAGGGATTCCGGAATGGGATGGGGCGTTCTATTTTCCGGCTATCTGTTTCTCCTTTCCATTCCTCTGCACGAAGTCGGAATCTGTGTGGAGATCCTCGGATACTTTCTGATGGCACGCGGGTTGACGCTGCTGGAGCAGTATGACCGGTCGTTCCACTGGGCGAAGCTGATCGACTTTCTGATGATTCCGTTCGGCACTTATGCGCTTTTTCTCCAGTGCGCGACCTGGTTTTCCATGACTGAACTGGTAGAGGCCTGCAACCGGGTCGCCTCTCTCCCGGTAACCGTCGTGTTTTCGGCGCTTCTGCTCGCGTTTCACATGTTTCTGTATTCCGGCGTCTCTTCCATCGCAAAAGAGGTGGACCTCCCGGACATCGCCTCCCAAAGCGTTCGAAACCGCGTCTTTTCATTCTTCTATTTTGCTCTGACGATCGGGGTCAGCTTCTGCAATACCCCGCGGATTACGGAATATGTTCCGTACACGTCGCTCGTCGCGATCGTTTCTCTGGTCGGGATTGTCTGGATGCTCCTCACGGGCAAAATGCTGTTTAACTGCTATATGTGGATTTGTCTCCCCGGGGATGAAGACATGCCCGCGGACCGCAAAACGTTCTTCAATCCTTTTCCGAAAAAGAAATCCGCGGGCCCTGAATCTTCCGAGGACGATTCCGAGGGCAGCGGTTCCCGTACGAACCGGAAAAGACATCGCAGCCGGAAAAAGTGAGGTGGGGCGTTCATGACTGGAATCCTGCTTCTCCTCTCGGTCGGGGCGGTTCTCCTTTCGAATCCCGTGGTGAACGTCATCGACGTCCTCCCGGACTGCCTTGCCTGGATTTTGTTTTCATTTGCTCTTCTCCGGTTCAGCTGGCTGGACGCCTCCTTCAAACCGGTTCGGAGAAAGATCGGAATTCTCGCCGCCGTCACTCTCTTGAAACTGCTTCCCATGTACTGGTCGGTTTCCGGCTCGTCGGTATTCCCGCTCGGCGCGGAACCGACGATGGTTCTGACGTTTGCTTTCTGCTTTTCCGTCGCGGAGGCGGTCCTCGGGATTTCGGCCTACCTTTCCGTCATCCGGTGCCTGAATTCCTTTGCGATGAGGATGAACTGCCTGGTTCCGGAAAAGAGAATCCGGCGGCACCGCTTCTGGACATTCCTCTTTTTCCTGCACAAGGCGGTTGCCTCCGTGCTTCCCGAACTCGTCTATCTTCGCTCGAGGGAATATACCGGGAACGTGATCTACGGCGTCGTGATCGACATTCAGCGTTTCCGACCCTATCTGATCGGATTCTTCGCCTTCTTTACCCTGGTCTACGGAATCGTCTGGCTGATTCAGTCCCTGCGCCTGTTCCGCTTTGTCCTTCGGGATCCGGGCTTCCGCTCTTCCTTTGATTCGGGCTGGAAAGACGGTTCGCAGAGGATCGGCACCGAATCTTTTCTGTTTTGTCTCCGCTTCGCGGTGTTTCTTCTCGCGGCGGCGTCCGTTTTCTTCTGCACCTTTTCTCTGGACGGCATCAATTACCTTCCCGATGCGGCGGGCGTCCTGCTCCTTCTCCTGTTTGCCTTTCTTTTCCGAAAACGACTTTCGGTCCCCCGCCTTTTCTGGGCGGTCGGTGTTCCCGCCTTCCTCTGGTCTCTTTTCTACGCGGTCTGTTCCGCTCTTCAGTCTCTCCGGATTCCCGAGTCCTGGTCCTATTCCGTTCCCCAGTTTCTGTCCGGAGAACTGGACCTTTCGCCCGAGAAACTGGAAATTCTGGCTGCACAGTACCGGATTCTCGCCGCGGCCGCGGTTGGCTGGATTCTTCTTTCCGTTTTCTTCTGGCTGACGCTGAAAGTCCTGTCTTCGGCTGGTTCAGTCCGGATTCCTTCCGGGGCTACCGTCCGTGACGCCCTGTCGTTCGGAACGACCGAGGCCGATCGGAGAAATCTCGAGAATCGCAGGAGAGCATCCTTTGTTCTTTTTCTCTGTGCCGCTCTGTTTGAACCGGTCCGTCAGATTCCCGTCTTCGCGTTTCTTCTGACTCCGGTTGCCTTAATCTCGATTCTGTTCCAGGCAGCATTTCTGATCTGCTTCTGCGGAATGGTCCTGTCCGTATTCCGCTCCGTGGAATCCTTTTGCGAACTGTCCCTCACCCGGGCCGGTACCTGACCGGCGCAACCCTGAATGATTTCCGGGCATATCCGCCCGGTTGAATAGAAGGAGGAAACTCTTATGCCTCGTTTTGAAAACCTCGGTTACTTCAACGGAACCTACGGCCCGCTTGACGAACTTGTCGTTCCTTTCAATGACAGAGTGCATTTTTTCGGAGACGGCATTTACGACGCGACTTATACGCACAATCATGTCATCTATGCGCTGGACGAACACATCGACCGTTTTTTCAGCAGCGCAGCTTTGATTGATATTCATATCAAACAGACGAAGGAGGAGATCGCGGCTCTTCTGAACGATCTGGTTCAGAAAGTGGAAACCGGGGATCAGCTGGTCTATTTCCAGGCCACGAGAGGAACGCAGATCCGAAAGCATCTCTACGACGACGATCTGGTTGCCAATTTTTGGGTGGTTCTGAAGCCCATGAAGGTGAAGGACGTCTATGAAACGGTTTCCTGCGCAACCCTTCCGGACAACCGCTACTACATGTGCAACGTCAAAACCCTGAATCTGCTTCCCGCCGTTCTTTACGCCAAACAGGCGCAGAAACTCGGCGTCTACGAAACGATCCTCTATCGTGAAGGCGGAAGGGTGACCGAGTGCTATCACAGCAATGTTTCCATCATTCGGACGGACGGCGTCTTCCAGACCGCTCCCACGGACAATCTGATTCTGCCTGGCATTTCCCGCGCCCATCTGATCCGCGCCTGCCGCGAACTCTCCATTCCGGTCGAGGAGAAACCGTTCTCCCTCGACGAAATGCGCGCAGCGGCGGAAATCGTTCTGTCGTCCTCCGGCGCTTTCTGTTCCGGTGTTGATACCCTTGACGGCGTCCCGGTCGGCGGAAAAGCCCCGGAACTCCTCAATCAGCTCCGGGAATGGACCCTTGCTGACTGGCATCGGCAGACAGGCGCATGACGAGGCTGGATCTCTATCTGTATCAGAACGGACTGGCCCCGTCACGTCAGCAGGCAAAGAACCTGATCGTCTCCTCGCAGGTTTTCGTAAACGGAACGATACAGGACAAGCCTTCCTTTCCCGTCCCGGATGGCGCTGCCGTCTCTCTGCTGGGAGAGGGGATGAAGTACGTGGGACGCGGCGGAATCAAACTGGAGCACGCGCTCGACGCTTTCTCCGTCGATCCCTCCGGATTCCGCTGCGCGGACATCGGGGCTTCGACCGGCGGTTTTACGGACTGTCTTCTGCAGCGCGGTGCCTCCTGCGTTTACGCCATCGATGTCGGACGGGATCAGCTTTCGGAAAAGCTCAGGAAAGACGATAGAGTCCGAAGCGTGGAGTCCTTCAATGCAAGGGAACTCTGCCGGGATGTGACGGAAGGAGCGGTTGACCTTTGCGTCTGCGACGTTTCCTTCATCTCCCTCACTTACTTGTTCGGTCCGATTTCGTCTCTTCTGGAACCCTACAATCCCGAAAGGCGCTCGGGTGCTCTGATTACCCTCATCAAACCGCAGTTCGAAGCCGGCAGGGAATCGATCGGCAAGAAGGGGATCGTCAAAGACCCGAGAGTTCATCGACGCATCCTTTCCGACGTCATCCGTTCTGCCGAGACCTTCGGATTCCGGTGTCTCTCCCTGACGTCATCTCCGATCGCGGGCGGCGACGGGAACCGGGAATTTCTCGGTTTCTTCGGTTACCGCGCGCCTGAATCGATTCCTGCCTCCGACACGGCCGGAATTCCCGGAATCTGATTCTTCAACACTTCAATCGGCTCAGGAGGTGTCCCATGCCGAAACCCGTATGCACCATCGCGATTCTCGTAAATGCCCAGAAACAGAATGCGGTTCCCATCTTGAATTCCCTGATCGCCGAGAACAGGAAGCTCGGTTACCGACTGCTCCTGGACCGGAAGCTGGAAGGATGGATCGAAGGAAATCCGCCGCTTCTGTCCTTTCTCGACGAACAGCAACTTCCGGGAGACGCGGACTGCGCTCTGGTCCTGGGCGGCGACGGTTCCATGATTCACGCCGCCAAGATCTGTTCTCCGCTCAATGTTCCGATCCTCGGAATCAATCTGGGGAGAGTCGGTTATCTCGCGGATCTCGATCCCGGAGATTTCTCCCCCCTGAAACGTCTCGGGGACGGGGATTACCGAACGGAAAACCGGATGATGCTGGATGCCTCTGTGTTCCGCGGATCCAAACCGGTCCACGTTATGACGCCCGCTCTCAACGACGCGGTTATCTCCAACGGTTCGATTTCCCGGATGGTGGAGCTCTCCGTCTCCTGCGACGGACAGCCGGTAACGGTTCTTCACGCCGACGGCGTGATCGCCGCGACGCCCACCGGATCCACCGCCTACTCCATGTCGGCGGGCGGTCCGATCGTGGATCCGCTTCTCGACTGTATCTGCATGACGCCGGTCTGTCCCCATTCGATTTCCGAGAGACCGGTCCTGTTCTCCTGTTCTTCGACGATCGAGATCGAGAACGTCAGCAGCCGGGATGTCAGCACCTATCTGACGGTGGACGGAACCGAAAACTATCAGCTCTTGAAAGGCGACGTAGTCAGAATCCGCAAGTCGGAACGCTCCGCCTGCCTGATTCGACTTTCTCCGACCGGCTTTTATTCTCATCTGAACCGGAAAATCGCTTTCCGGAATACTTTTCAATCCGACAGGGAGGTGCTTGAGTCTTGAAACAGTCCCGACACGAATACATTCTCAAACTCATCCGCAGCGAAGAAATTCAAACGCAGGACGAACTGCTGCAGAAAGTCCGGAGCCAGGGCTTTTCTGCCGGTCCCGCCACTATCTGCAGGGACGTCAGGGATCTGCACCTGACCAAAGTGCCCGGCCGGTTCGTACGCCTCAAGTTCGCCGCGATTTCCGATCTCTCGGGTGCCGTGGAGACCGGAACGACGGATGACAAGTTCCGTTCCATTCTGAAGCAGACCGTGATTCATATCGACTGCGGAGAGAATATCGTGGTCCTGAAAACATATCCCGGAATGGCTCAGGCAGCGGGAGCCGCGATCGATACCCTTCATCTTTCGAATGTTCTCGGCTCCGTCGCAGGAGACGATACGATCTTTCTCGTGCTCCGCGACGCGGGTCTTGCCAAACAGTTTGTCGCGAACTTTGAGAGCGTGATTCAGTAAACGGACATACTCCGATAGAAAAGTACGGAGGAAAGGAGGGCAGCCGGAAATGCTGGATTCCCTGCATATCGAAAATGTTGCGGTAGTCAAGGAAACCGATCTGACGTTTTCGCCGGGATTCACGGTTCTGACCGGTGAGACAGGTGCCGGAAAGTCGATTATCGTCGATTCCGTGAACCTCCTGCTCGGCGTGCGCTCCTCCCGGGAACTGATTCGTTCAGGTGAAACCGCGGCGACCGTATCCGGTTCGTTTTCCGTGCCGGATCCGTCCTTTGCCGAACTGCTCGGAGAGTATGGTCTTCCTCCGGAAGAGGACGGGACCTTCCTGCTTCAGAGAACGATTACGAAAGACGGTAAGTCTTCCGTCCGCGGGAACGGCAGACCGATGACGGTTTCCGCGCAGAAGGAGATAGCGGCCCGCCTGATTGCCATTCACGGCCAGCATGAGAATCAGTTCTTCCTCGATCCGAAGAATCACATTCGCTATCTGGACCGTTTTGCCGAGGATGAGGCAGAACGGAAAGCTTATGAGGAAGTCTACCGGAAATACCGTTCGCAGCGTCTTCAGCTGAAAGAACTGTCCCGGAGCGAAAACGAGAAAGCCCAGCTGATCGATCTTCTGACTTACCAGATCCGAGAAATCGATCGGGCCCGCGTCCGGGCCGGTGAGGAAGACGAACTGCGGGAACGGAGGGCGAAGCTTCAGAATGCGGAATGGATCCGGGAACGAGTCAAGCCGGTCCGCGACCTCGTCTCTCCGTCCGACGGAAAGGAATCGACGGTTTCCTCCCTCGAACGCGCGGCGGATGCAGCGGAACAGCTTGCCGCGTTTTACCCTGAGGCAGCAGGCTATGCCGAACAGCTCCGCGGGTTCGCAATCGAAATCGAGGATCTTTCCGAGACGGTGTCCGGATTCGCTGGAAACACCGAGGAGGATCCGACAGCCGCTCTGGATGCGATCGAAGAACGGCTGGAACAGCTCGCCAGACTCCGCAAAAAATACGGCTCTTCCGAGGCTGAGATTCTGTCCTTCCGGGATCAAGCCAAATGCAGGCTGGACGAGATTGAACAGTCCGCTCTGAAAAAGCAGATTCTGCTCGAAGAAAACAAAAAAACCGCCCAGGATCTGGTCCTCGCAGCGTCGGTTCTTACGGAGAAGCGCGCTGCTTCCGGCCGGATTCTTGCGGAGAGGATTCAGGAAGAACTTCGTTTTCTTGACATGGACAAAGTCCGCTTCTCGGTTTCGGTTGCTCCGAAAGAGGGCAACACCTTTACCGAAGACGGACGTGACGCGGTTGAGTTCCTGATTTCCACGAATCCCGGAGAGCCGCTGAAGCCGCTGGAAAAGATCGCATCGGGCGGAGAACTTTCCCGGATCATGCTTGCCGCGAAGTGCGTGCTTGCCGCTTCGGAATCCATGAGAGCTCTCATCTTCGACGAAGTGGACACCGGCGTTTCCGGGAAAACGTCCCAGAAAATCGGGACCAAGCTGAAACAGCTTGCGGATTCCGGCTGCCAGGTGATCTGCGTGACGCATTCCGCTCAGATCGCGTCTCAGGCGGATGTGCATCTTCTGATCTCCAAAACAGAAGAGGAGGGCAGAGCCTTTACTTCGGTTCGGGAGCTTTCATTCCGGGAAAGAGTCGCTGAACTCGCCCGCATCATGGGAGGTTCCGAACTGACGGATACGGTTCTTGCCGCCGCGGAGGAACTGCTGGTTTCCGGGCAGAATCGAATGTATTGAGAGAAGGGAATCGTTTCTATGGCTTTTCAGATGATTGCCAATTATCATACGCATACCTGGAGATGCGGACATGCCGCTCCGGACGAACGCGCCTATGTTGAGAAGGCGATCGAGGGCGGTTACGAGATTCTCGGATTTTCCGACCACGGTCCGCAGCGGTTTCCGAACGGATTTCATTCAGGCTTCCGCATGCAGCTGGATCAGCTCGAGGGATATATCAGGACGCTTACCGACCTTCGGGCGGAATACCGTAAAGAGATTACCATTCTGATCGGCTATGAGATGGAGTACTATCCGCTGCTGTTTCCGGAGACCCTGGAACGGGTGTGCGGCTATCCGATAGATTACATGATCCTCGGCCAGCATTTTATCGAGAACGAAATCACCCATCATTACGCGATGGACATCCGCACAGATCGGCGCCATCTCTCCACGTACGTGGATGAAATTCTGGAAGGCCTTTCGACCGGAGCGTATTCCTACGTTGCCCACCCGGATCTCCCGGACTGGGAGGGGGACCCGGAGTTCTACCGCAGCGAAATGATTCGCTTCTGCGAGGGAGCGAAACGGCTCGGCATCCCGATGGAAGTTAACCTGCTGGGACTCTCCGGCCGACGCTGCTATCCCTCTGCACGGTTTTTCCGGATCGCGGCGGAAGTCGGATGCGACATTGTGATCGGCTGCGACGCGCACTCTCCGGATATGGTCTTCGATCCCGCACTTCTCGCGTCTGCCGTCGATTTCTGCACGGGACTCGGACTCAGTCCGCTGCAGAAAGTGTCCCTGAAGGATCCCTGTCTTGCGCTGAAATCCTCCGGAAAGCGTTCCTGATTATCCTTAATCCGGACAAAACGATTGGAGATTGGATGTATGGAATACTGCGTGGTTGCGGATTTCGAGTGGGCGGTTACCCCCCACGCGTGTCCCGGAACAGGAAGATTTCTCTATCTGAACGAGATTCTGTCCTTTGGGGCCGTCCGGTTCGACCGGACGGGACATATTGCGGACCGGTTCTATTCTCTCGTCCGCCCCGATTATGTCGAGTATCTTCATCCGGTGGTTCTGGAATCCCTGAAGCTGAACCGTTCGGAACTGGCGGAAGCTCTTCCGTTTTCTGAGGTCTTTTCGGAGTTTCTTTCCTATGTGGACGGATCCTCCGTTTTCACCTGGGGCGGCTCGGACGAGAGCGCCGTAAAGCAGAACGAGCGTCTGAAGGGAAGTGCCGGCTCCGAACCGGGCAGGGTTCCGCCCATGTTCGATATTCAGCCCTTTATCTGCCGGTCCCTCGGCGTTTCAAAACCGTATCCCGGGCTCGGTACCGTTCTGCGCTCGGCCGGCCTCGAGTCTCCAGGCCTTCGCCACAACGCACTTTCCGACGCCGAAGACACCGTCCGAATTCTCCGCCTGCTTGCCGACCGGAAAAAAGATGCCCTGTCTTTTCTGTTCAGCAGGGAGCCCGGTCTTCGCCCCGGTTTCCAGGAACCTTCTTCCTGCATCCGTTCCGCCAAGCGCGATCCGGTTGACTGCCCCGTCTGCAGAAAAGAACTGCGAGTCGTAAGCTGGAACGTTCTCAGAGAAACCGACTCCATGGGGGTCTGCCTCTGCAGAGAGCACGGGAAATTTCTGTACCGCATTACGGCCGAAAAACGCAATGACGGCTATTTCCCCGTCACGGCTCTCCGGCCTTATTCCGATCCGGAGTTTCGGAATCTGTACGACCGTTCCCGCTACCGTTCCGTGAACCGCCGATGAGTACGGTGATTCGAAAAGAACCCGGGATAAAGGACCGGATTCTCTGCGTTGTCGGACCGACCGCAAGCGGAAAAACTGCGCTGGCCGTCGCGCTCGCGAAGCGCCTGGACGGAGAAATCATCTCCTGCGATTCCATGCAGATCTACGACAGGCTGTTCATCGGCACCGCCCGTCCGACCCCTGAGGAAATGGACGGCATTCCGCATCACCTGATCGGTTTTGCGGACCCGAGAGTTCCGTTTTCCTGCAGGGATTTCGCGGACGCCGCCGTTCCGATGATCCAACAGATCAGGGGGCGCGGAAAACTCCCGATCGTCTGCGGCGGCACGGGACTCTATCTGGACGCCCTCCTGCGGCCCATTGCTCCCGGCCCGGGATCGGATCCCGCGATTCGCAGAGAACTGGAAGAGGAGGTTGCCTCCGCCGGGATCGATAAGGCCTATTCACGCCTGCTGGAAGTCGATCCCGCCTCCTGCGTTCAAATTCATCCGAACAACACCCGCAGGGTGATTCGTGCACTGGAAATCTACCGGGTGACGGGGATTCCGAAGTCCGTCTGGGACGAACGGTCCCGGGAAAATCCCGACCGGTTTCCCCACTGCATCATCGGGCTGACTTTCCATGACCGCGGGCTTCTGCAGAAACGGATCGATCTCCGCGTGGACCGGATGATGAAGGCAGGTTTGCTTGAGGAGGTATCATCACTCCTTTCGGCCGGATATCTTCCCTCTGGTTCAACCGCTTCCCAGGCGATCGGATACAAGGAACTGATCGCGTATCTGGAAGGCAAAGGAACTCTGGAAGACGCCGTCGAGCAGATCCGGACTGCTACAAGACAGTATGCCAAGAGGCAGATGACCTGGTTCCGCAGAAATCCCTCAATCCATTGGATCTTCGCGGATTCACCCTCCGTGTCCGACCGGGAGGACGGGGTTCTCCGGGAAGCTCTTTCCATTTGGAATTCTAACGACTGATCCGCTCCGACAAAAGGAGGAAGACATGGACAGCAGTTATTTAAAACAAATTCTGATCTACATTCTGACAACCCTGCTTTGCGTCGGGTTTGTCGCTTTCGTTGTCTACCATGTCGTCATCAGCGCAAATACGGACCTGGAAGTGACACCTGTCGTATACAGCACGCAGGAGGACGCCAGGGTTTTTGACGCATATATTTTCCGGAGCGAGACACTGGTCTACACCACGACGCCAAATTCGGAAGGCGGTATCAATCACCTGAAGGAAGACGGTGCGAAGGTCGCCGTCGGAGAGGCAATCTGCTCAGTCTTTCCGGCTTCGTCCAACGAGGAAACCATTCAGAGAATCAAGGAACTGGACCGCACCATCGAACTTCTGAAAAACAGCAATATTGAGGAAAACGTCAGTTACTCCGACACGCAGATCATCGACGAATCGATCTACAATTCCTATTATACCATTCTGGACAGCATCTCTGCAGACAACGCCGGCTATGCCATGGCAAAGACGGACGGACTGATCTCCTCCCTCAATCAGCGCCTGATTATTACCCGACGGGTGGAAAACTTCAACAGGCAGATTGAACTCTACGAGGCCGAGAGGAACCGTCTGATCGGTGCGGGCGGGGAGGTCGCCGAAACAGTCTACGCACCGAAATCCGGCTATTATTACGCGGATATTGACGGGTTTGAAGACGTGTTCTCGGTGGATCGGATCCAGCACATGACGCTGGACGAGTTCGACGATATCCTTTCCCACCAGTTCTCCGCTTCTCTGAGATACAACGAGAAGGGCGGCGTGAACTGCGGCAAGATCGTCACCGAGTTCAACTGGTACCTGGGGTGCAAGGTTTCAACGGAGGAGAGCCGGAACTTCACGGAAGGGTACACCTATACCGTAATTTTCCCTTACAACTCGGATGTGAGAATCTCCATGATCCTCGATCGGATGATTCTTCAGGCGGACGACGATCGCGTCGCGCTGTTTTTCCGGACGAATGTCATTCCCGAAAACTTCAACTTCCTGCGCAGGCAGAGCGTTGACATTGTGGTTGAGTCTTATGTTGGATACAAGGTTCCGATTTCGGCGGTCCGTATCGTTAACGGCGTTCAGGGGGTGTATGTCCTCGAGGGCTACGTTGTGGAATTCCGCGAGATTAAGCCGATTCAGGAGATCAACGGGTTCTTCATCTGCGAAGAGAATGACGGATCTCCCGAAAAGAAGGGACAGCTGGCGCTGTACGACCGGATTATCATTTCGGGAAGGAATCTCTATGAAGGAAAGATTATTTCGTAAACGGACGGCTGTTTTCGCTGTCCGGCGGAAGATGGAACAGGAGGCGGTCAGATGCAGGAAGAGATCTACTCCATGATCGAAGAAAGGCTGCAGTCCGTACGGGAACGAATCGCGCGGGCTGAGGCGCAGTCTCCCTATCATCAGACCGTTACCCTGATGGCCGTCACCAAAACGATCGACGCAGAACGGATCAATTATGTCCTGGACCGGTGCGGCATCACCGATATCGGGGAGAACCGTCCTCAGGAGCTTTGTGAAAAGTATCCGCTTCTTCATCTTTCGGACAAACGGGTTCATCAGATCGGAACGCTGCAGTCCAACAAGGTCAAAATGATTCTCGACAAGGTCGCTCTGATTCACTCGCTCGATTCGCTCTCGCTTGCGAAAGAGATCGAGAAACAGGGCGGGAAAAGGGAATTGACCGCGGACTGCCTGATTGAGATCAATATCGGAAGGGAACCCCAGAAGGGGGGCATTCTTCCGGAAGAACTGGATCCCTTTTTCGAAACGGTTTCCGCCCTTCCGCACCTCTGCATCCGGGGACTCATGACGATTGCTCCGAATACCGGGGAACGCGCGGCGTATCTCCGTTACTTTGCAGAAACGCGCCGACTGTTTGAATCACTGTGCGCAAAGTATCTGTCAAAAACCCTTCCGAAAGAAAAAAAGCCGCTCCTGTCAATGGGAATGAGCGGCTCTTTCGAAGAAGCGGTTTTGTGCGGATCGGATATTGTGCGTGTCGGATCTGCGATTTTCGGAGAACGTACCTACCGCTGAACGCCCTGCGGCAGGGTGAATGCAGCAATCATAGAATCAGCATTGCGTCTCCAAAAGAGAAGAAGCGGTATTTCAATTGAATGGCTTCCTGATAGCACTTTAGAATGGTTTCCCGGTCGGAAAAGGCGGATACCAGCATCAGAAGGGTGCTTTCCGGCAGATGAAAATTGGTGATCATTGCGTCCACCGCCTTGAAACGGTATCCCGGATAGATGAAAATCCCGGTTTCTCCGCTCTGCGGACGGACAAATCCTCTTTCATCCGATACGGTCTCAAGCGTCCTCACGGCTGTGGTTCCCACCGCTAAGATACGACCGCCGTTCTGCCTGGTCCGATTGATCAGGTCTGCCGACTCTTCGCTGACGGAATAGTACTCGCGGTGCATGACATGGTCTTTGATCTTTTCCTCTTTCACCGGCCGGAACGTGCCAAGACCGACGTGAAGGAGGACGGGAGCCACCGATACTCCCATGCCACGGACTGACTCGAGAAGTTCTTTCGTGAAATGCAGTCCCGCGGTCGGGGCGGCGGCGGAGCCTTCCCATTTTGCATAGACGGTCTGGTAACGGCTCTCATCCGACTGCTTTTTCCGGATGTAGGGGGGGAGCGGAAGCGAACCGATCTCATCGAGAAGCGCAAAAAAGGACGGGTAGGCCGTGTGGTCGTACCGAAAACGGATTACTCTCGTCCCGTCTTCCAGCGTTTGCTCCACTTCGCCTGTGAGCCTGCCTTCTCCGAATTCGGCGACCGTACCAGGCTTCAGTCTTCTTCCCGGGTGCACCATGGCTTCCCACCTGTCGTCCTCCATCTGCCGGAGCAGAAGAAATTCGACGGGCACTCTCGGTGATGGGCCGACTTTTTCCCCGGTCAGACGAGCGGGAATCACTTTGGAATCGTTCAGGACCAGGGTGTCTCCCGGCTTGAGATAATCTACCAGATCGAAAAAGTGTCTGTGTTCGATGCTCCCGGTTTCCCGCCGGAGAACGAGCAGTCTGGATTCATCCCGCTTCGGAGCCGGCTCCTGGGCAATCAGCTCCTCCGGAAGGTCGTATGCGAAGTCACTGGTCCGCAGCTCCGTTTCCGGGTTTCTATTCGTCTCTTCCATTCCGCATTGTCCCTTTCCTTTGCTTTTCGCCTTTCGCCGTATTATACCACAGTCCTGCCGGATTTGCAATCCGATAATCCAAACGCTTTTTGCTCATTTTCCGCCCAAAGCGGATCCTGCCTCAGAAGTTGAAAGGAGTGATTTCCTTGAAAAAATGGCCTCTCTCTGTATGCTTTCTTGCCGTCCTTCTGTCCGCGGTTGCCTGCGGCTCGTCGGAACTGCCGCCCGCAC
Source organism: Clostridia bacterium (assembly GCA_017612655.1). Classification (GTDB taxonomy): domain Bacteria; phylum Bacillota; class Clostridia; order Oscillospirales; family CAG-272; genus RGIG3925. The sequence continues at coordinate 14,282 of JAGAFM010000080.1, forward strand.
CGGAGTCGAACGACGGCAGCGTGACGGCGCCTTCCTCGGATTCCGAGTCTCAGCCGGAAGAACAGTCCTCAGCTCCGGCATACGATATTCCGGAACCGGAGCTTCCAGCAGTGGATTTTGGCGGAGAGTCCTTTCAACTGTACTGCGGAACCGTCGGCCTTGCAGGCAATCTAACCAGGCTGGGAACGCTTGGGGACGAGTACCTGCTGTTTCCCGCTGAATCGTTCCTTTCTTCCGAGGTCCTGACAGGCGAAGTGGTCAATGACGCTGTCTTCAACCGGAATCTCGCGGTAGAGGAACGGTTCAACCTCAAAATCAGGATTGTTGAATCCGAACTCCGCGCGGACCAGCTGGTTCAGGCCGGAGAACGCCTGGACCTGGTCATGGAAAGCGGTTCCATTCTTGCCGAAACGGCTTCCACCGGAGCCTTTTACAATCTGCTGGATTTCCCGTATATAAATCTGGAGGCGGAATATTGGAGTCCGCGGTGCCTGGAAGGAACGATCGTGGACAACCTGGTTTATGTGATGCCGAACGATATCTGTCTCGATCCCCTCGTTCACACCGGTATTCTGTATTTTAACAAGCGGATCCTGGCGGAAAACGATCTGGAAAGCCCGTACGACATGGTCCATAACAACACCTGGACCCTCGATAACTTCCTGAATCTCGTACGTTCCGTCCACAAGGACCTGAACGGCGACGGGAAGATGGATCTCGACGACCTTTACGGCGGCGCCTTCCGGATTGAGTGGAGAATGGGAGCCTTCATGCAGTTCTACTACGGTGCCGGGCAGACCTACTCCAAAGTCGACGAGGAACAGGGAAGAGTGCTCGCGTTCAACGGAGAGATCGTGCAGTCGATCATTGACCGGCTGAGCGAGGTCATCGACGACAACAGCATCTGCATCGACAACGCCGATGTGGAGAAACTGAACGGGGACAACGCGACCTACGACAGCATGTTCCTCGAAGGAAAGGCTCTGTTCATTCAGCACTTTATCACGTCGACGGACGTGTTCCGCGAAATGGAGGACGACTTCGGCATCGTTCCGAATCCGAAGTACGATACCCAGCAGGACCGGTACTATCAGAAGGTGGACGTCGGTTCCGGAATGTTCTCGATCCCCGTGACGACCGCAAGCGACGAACAGACCGGGGCAATCACCGAATACATGGCCTGGCTTTCCCACTGCACCGTCCTGCCCGCGTATTATGAGATCACGATTAAGACCAAGCGCGTCCGGGACGAAGAGGCGGTCGAGATGCTGGATATCATCCGGAATTCGAGAGTCTTCGAGTTCGCGGATCTCTACTATACCACCATTCCCCACTATGTCTGGGATTCCTATACGGCACGTTCTTTCGCTAACAAGGTGGGGGCCAGCGAGAAACTGCTCAAGAAGCGTCTCGCGACTTATGTCAGCAAGGTTCGCCGCATAGAGTAGCGCAGGGGATAACTGTTCCGACTTCCTTTCGAAGCCGGAACCCGGATCCTTCCGAACCGGTCCGTAATTCCGGTGATTCCCAGGCATTCCGGTCAGTCCTTCTTTTTTCGGTTTTTTCCGAAAAGCCCTTTACAGAACAGCCTTTCTGTGATATAATACATGGCCAGTGTCTTCTGATACCTTGTTCTCGGTCCGCGGGATAAGCCCTGTACGGGAAATCACCTGCCGCGAGCTGGGGCCTGGTGAATAAAAACAAAGAGGTGACAAAAATGATTAAGAAAGACATCAAACAGTCCGTCATCGCGGAGAACAAGCTCCACGAAAACGACACCGGTTCCCCTGAAGTTCAGATCGCGATCCTTACGGCTCGAATCAACGAGCTGAACGAACACTTCAAGCAGAATCCGAAAGATCACCACAGCAGACGCGGAATGCTGAAGATGGTTGGACACCGGAGAAATCTTCTGAACTACCTTCAGAAGAAGGACATCGCCCGTTACCGTGCAATCGTCGAGAAGCTTGGTCTGAGAAAGTGATGCAAAGCGCCGGAAGGCGCGTGGACGGCC
>JAGAFM010000081.1 GCA_017612655.1 Clostridia bacterium
GGAAACGCGCAGGAGATGACGATTACCATCGTCGGCGAAGGCGCGAAGGAATTCGGCGAATTCCCGCTCGTGGAGGTCGGAAACTACACGTACGAGATTACCGAAGTCAAGACCGATGCGGCAGGGTACACCTACGACGAGACCGTCTTCGTGGTGGTCTACAAGGTATCCGCGCACCCGACGACCAATGCCCTGGTCTGTAACAAACTCGTTAACGGCAAGCCGGTCGACGGAGATTATGTCTCCGAGGTAACCTTCACCAACAAGTACGAGAAGCCTTCTGTCAGCATCGACGTCAGCAAGGTCTGGGCCGACAACGACAACGAAGCCGGAAAGCGTCCGGACAGCATCACCGTGAAGCTGATCGCAGACGGCAAGGAAACCGGTAAGACCCTGACTCTGAACGACGGCGTGAAATGGGCGGGAACCTTCGAGGATCTCGACAAGTTCAACGCGGAAGGCAAGGAGATCGTCTACCTGGTTCAGGAAGTTCCCGTGGACGGCTACACGATCGACATCTTCGGCGACGCGGCAACCGGATTCCAGATCAAGAACACGATCATCGAGGAAGAGGCGCCTCCCACTGGAGTGCCCGCCGGACTCCTCAGCTGGATCTGCGGTCTGATCGGATCCATGATCTGTCTCGCTTCCTTCACCGTGGTTCTTCGCAAAAAGAAAGTCGAAGGCAGATAAGCAAAACCCCGTTAGTCCCGACCGGAACAGGGAAGCGTTTCCCCGGAAGGGACAGATGAATCCTTAAAACCCAAGACGGCGCACCCGATGCAAAAAACAGGGTGCGCCGTTTTTGACGTGTGCCGGGGCTGGTTTCCGCGAGATTCTCGCCCTCCGCCGGCAGACAGGACCGGTTTCGCGGGTTTTTCGATGGCTTTTTTCGAATTGTCGCGGAAGAACGGCACTTGTTCACAAAAAATACTTGTATTTCCGGAAAAAACCGTGCTATAATGCCACCGTCGGAGCGGGACGCGGGTTGACACGGAAAAACCATCTATGGTATAATACCCGAGAAGGGATGAGTATGAGAGTTCTGCCGTCTCAGGACAGGCTGCTCCGAACAAAATCCAGACAGGAAGGCGAGGTTGATTTTATGAAACTGGACATGACCGAATATGAGCACAAAATGAAAAAATCCGTAGAATCCTACGAGAATGATCTGAAAAGCATCCGAGTGGGAAGAGCGAACCCCGCCGTTCTGGACAAGATAACGGTTGAATATTACGGTTCTCCTTCCCAGATTTCCTCCATGGCGTCCATCTCGGTTCCGGACGCGCGCACGCTGGTGATCACTCCGTGGGACAAGTCCATGCTGAAGCTGATCGAAAAAGCGATCCAGTTGAGCGATCTCGGGATCAATCCCCAGAACGATGGCTCCGTGCTGCGGCTTTCCTTCCCGCCCCTGACGGAGGAGCGCAGAAAGGATCTGACGAAAGAGGTTTCCAAAAAGGGCGAAGCGGCCAAAGTGGCCCTGCGGAACATCCGCAGAGACGCCAACGAAACCGCCAAGGCGCAGAAGAAGGCTTCCAAGATGACGGAAGACGAAGAGAAGCAGTCCGAGAAGGACATTCAGGATCTGACCGACAAGTACACAAAGATCATGGACAAGGTCACGGAAACCAAGAACAAGGAAATCATGGAATTCTGAGAGTCTGCCGAAGCGGATCGGATCTGAAATACAGAAATTGCAAGGATGATCAGCCGGTCATCCTTGCTTTCGTAAGGGGGAGTGAAGCATGCTCCAGATCGCGGAAGACCGGAACTTTTTCGTAGACGATGCGCTCTCCCATATCGGATTCATTATGGACGGAAACGGACGCTGGGCGCTGAAGCGGGGAAAACCGCGGGAATACGGTCACGTCGTCGGGGTGAAGACCTTTGAATCCATCGTGCGCTACTGCAAGGAAATCGGGATCCGCCATGTGACCGTCTATGCCTTTTCCACCGAAAACTGGAAGCGTCCGGAGGCGGAAGTGGCGAAAATCATGAGCCTGTTTCTGGAGTATCTGGACCGGGCCAAACGCATCGCGGACGAGAACGACATGCGGGTTCTGTTTCTCGGGGATCCGTCCGGATTCCCGGAGAAGACCCGGGAAAAGATGGCAAAGGTGGAGGCCGAGACCGCGGAGCACTCCTATTATCTGAATATCGCGGTGAACTCCGGAGGCCGCGCGGAAATCATCCGCGCCGCCAACCGGGCCATCCGGGAGGGCGCGAAAGAGCTGACGGAAGCCGACATCGAGAAGAATCTGGATTCCCGCCGCAGCCCGATGCCCGATCTGATCGTGCGGACTGGCGGGGAGTACCGGCTTTCCAACTTTCTGCTCTGGCAGTCCGCCTACTCGGAACTCTATTTCTGCGAGACGCTCTGGCCGGACATGAAGGCCGAAGACGTCCGGGCCGCCGTCCGGGCATTTTACAAAAGAAACCGCCGCTTCGGCGGCGTATAACCCTGCATTTTCCGAGATGGGGAAGAGGTGAATCATCGACATGAAAACACGGATCCTGACCGGGGTGGTTCTGTTCGCGGTTTTGCTGCCCGCCCTGATA
>JAGAFM010000082.1 GCA_017612655.1 Clostridia bacterium
GACGGTTATGCTTCCGGAGCCAAACCGGAATCGGAGTAAGAACATTCAATCTCAGGTAATATTTCAGGGGCCCGTTTGCAGAAAACGGACCCCTGATTGTGTTCTTGAATGTTCTTATGAGGATCAGAAATTGCGGAAAGCGCTCAGCTGCCGCCAGAAGCAGTCGTAGATCCACTGGATCTTTTCTTTCACGGGACCTTTCGCTGCTTCCAGAGCAAGTTCGAGCGTATCCAGAACCGGGTGGCCGATCCCGGGATCCCGGACAAACCGCTTGAAGTAATCTACGGTTTCGGTATGATGGTCGACAAGCCTTTTGCCGGCTTGAATGCCGTCGTCCCATCCCTGTTTGAGGAGACGGTAGTATTCCTGCATATAGGCGGAAGCGTTTCCGTACACTTTATCGCAGAACTCCGTGATCAGGGCGTTCACATCTTCGTAAGGATTCCATGCCAGTTTGGTGTACAGCCAGTAGGAGAGGGCGTTCATATCCCAGTCCCGGTGCGCTCCCTGGTCTCCGAGTTCCGGGAACCAGCCTGAAACACCTGTCGCGTCCGGTACTCCTTCCGGAACCAGACCGACAACGCCGAGTTTCACATAGTTCTGCATATCGTCCTGCATCCGGTCCCAGATCGGTCTCTGGTAGTAAGCGGAACGGTAGCACATGTAATAGTTGTAAACGAGCAGGTTGTCGCACATCTCGTTCCAGTCGACGATCCAGTCGCAGTAGGAGAGAATGTTCTTGTCATAGGGCTTTTCCTTGATCGACTGATCGAGGAGCGGCTGCTGCAGGTCTTCGCAGATCGGTGCGAAGATCACATAGACGTTTTCTTCCAGTTTGCACGCGACGGGTACCATCCCGAGAGAATAGGCAAACGTTCCGACCATACCGTCGGGAATTTCTTCCTTGACCAGCCGCGCAACTTTGTTGATCATGGAAAGGAATACGGTGGAATAGAAATTCTCGTCTTCCGGGTAGACAAATTCTCCCGGTGCATACTCGAAGGGCTGCGTGTCGTAGGGAACGTTGCGTCCTTTGCTGAGATCTTCTTCGCCGACGAAAACCTTCCTGACACCCGTATCCTGCATGGTCTGGATGACGGATGCGGCAATTGCCTCCGCAGCCTTGTCGGACCAGGGATTGACCTGACCGGAACCGGCGTCCCCGAGCGGATTTCCTTCTTCGTCCGTTTCCCAGTATTCGGTTTCCTCGGGGTCGTAGATTGGACTGTTCTTTAAAACGGATTTAATAGTATGTCCAAACGGCATGTAATAGGGATCGGTTCCGGACACTCCCAGCGTATTTGCTTTGTTGCGGGAACAGACAGTGAAGGCCTCTTCGCCTCCGACTTTGTTGTAGACGCCGCACAGATTCCATCCGCGATACTCAAAGGGGGACTTTTCGCGGTAGTCCACTTTTGATACGGTCGCGTGTTCCGCCTTATCGTAGAAGGTCCCGGTTTCCGGATCTGCCCAGACCCAGAGGATCCCGAGGTTCTCTTCCAGAAGGTCGTAAGCTCCGTTGAGAACGCCGCGGGCGGTATTCCCGATGATGTAGACGTCCTTTCCGACTTTTCGGATAGCGAATCCGTCGGAGCCGTAGCGCTCCTTGGTCTCAGCGGAACCGAGATCGGCAAGCCAGGCAATATCATCCGAGAACCAGTCCTTGATCACAGGGAGTGTATCGGGTGTTGCGAGAATGATCGAACCGCAAGCATCGGAAGTCCGGTTGACTACGGGAAGATCTGCTCCGGTAACCAGCTGGACGTGGAGGCGGAGCTCTTCGGATGCCGTGAGAAGATAAATGGAACTGCCGGAATAGAAGTCGTAGGCGGCGAGAGGGAGTACGATGGAGCCAAGAACGGTTCCGTCTTCCAGCGTGAGATTGTCCGGGAAAGCGAAATCGTCGGGAAGGGGATCGGCACCCTCAAAGGGGTCCGGAGCATCTTCCGTAGACGGAATCTCGGTTGCGGGCAGATCCTCGTGGTAAGAAGTTCCTTCGCTTTCGGAAAGGGATCCGGTTTCACTTCCGGGTGCTGCGGTTTCGGCACAGGAACTGAGAACCGGGAGAATCAGGAAAAGGGATAACAGAAGGGGAATCAGACGTTTCAAGGAAAAACACCTCCAGGGTTGAAGAGCGAGGGGCGGATCAGACTACTTCAAATCCGAAGAAGTCTTTGGTATTGTTGAAACAGATATCGACGACAATCTGCGCCAGTGCTTCCGGATCCAGCGGATATTCTCCGCGCTCCACCCAGTCTCCGATCACGTCGCAGAGGATTCTGCGGAAGTATTCGTGACGCGGATAGGAGATGAAACTTCTGGAATCGGTGAGCATTCCGACGAAATTGCCGAGCACGGACATGTTGGCGAGCGAAATCAGCTGGGCGCGCATGCCGGACCGGTTGTCGTTGAACCACCAGGCGGAACCGTGCTGGACCCTCGGGAAACCGCCAGCGTTTTCCTGAAAAGCGCCGATCAGGGCATCGAGAGCGGCGTTATCCGAAGGGTTGATGGAATAAAGAATGGTTCTCGGAAGGGATTCCCTCATGGTAAGGGCGCCGAGCAGCTGCGCGATTTCGGTTGTGCAGGGACGGCCCCCAATGATATCAAAGCCGGTGTCCGGACCGAGTTTCTGGAACATGACCGGATTGACGTTCCGGAGAACGCCGAAGTGAAGCTGCATGACCCAGCCGCGCGTTTTGTATTCCTGCGCGAAGAAGAACATCATCTCGGTCTTGAAGATTTCCATCTCTTCCTTCGTCGCCGGGGTTCCGGAGATTGCCTTCCGGAAGATGGCGTCTGCCTGGCCTTCGAACTGCTCGGGAGCGAAGGGGACCCCCTCGTCCATTCCGTGATCGGCGTTTCTGCAGCCCAGATCTCCGAAATAATCGAGCCGGTTGCGGTAGGCTCCCCTAAGGGATTCCAGATCCGTGATCGGTACTCCGGCGGCTTCGGACAGTTTGGCGATATAGTCGGCGTATCCGGGCCGTTCGATATTCAGGCCTTTGTCCGGACGGAAAGAGGGAAGGACCCGGACGCTGAAATCCGGATCTTCACGGATCTGTTTGTGATACATCAGGCTGTCGATCGGATCGTCCGTTGTGCAGATCAGCTTCACGTTCGAGCGTTCGATGATCCGCTTGGCCGACATGTCCGGGGATTTCAGCGCTTCGTTGCAGAGCTCCCAGACGGCGTCGCAGGTCTCTTCGGAGAAAATTCCCTCGTATCCGAAGTAGGTTTTCAGTTCCAGATGTGTCCAGTGATACAGCGGGTTTCCGATCAGCTTGGGCATGGTTCTGGCCCAGGCCCGGAATTTTTCATAGTCGGACGCGCCCCCGGTGATCTCGGATTCGTCCACGCCGTTGGAACGCATGGCTCTCCATTTGTAGTGATCTCCGCCGAGCCAAAGATCCGTGATGGTACTGTACCGCTTGTCTTCGGCGATTTCCTTCGGGGAAACGTGGCAGTGATAGTCGATGATCGGAAGATTCTCCGCGTAGGTGTGGTACAAAATCTTAGCCGTGTCGGTCTTCAGAAGAAAATCTTCATCAAGGAACGTTTTCATCAATTTTCCTCCAGCGATTTCAGATATTCGAAACTGATTTTCGCCTCTTCGAGCCCTGTGGGTTTCAGTGTTTCGGATTCAACGATCATCGTAAAGCCGAGCCGCTTGGCTGCAGCGACGACGTCGGCGACCGGCGCGGTTCCCTGTCCGAGCGGTGCTCCGTAACCGCTGTTGTTGCCGTCCTTGACGTGAATGAAGCGGACGCGGTCCTTCAGACGTTCCATCACCGCGAGGGGATCTGTGCCGGCAACGTAGAGCCAGTAAGTGTCGAGTTCGAGCGAGAGTTCGGTCTGGAGCTCCAGATAGGAGTAGGGAAGGATACCGTCTTTCAGAACCCGAAATTCGGAGTCGTGGTTATGATAGTGCAGCCGGAACCCTTCCTCCCGGAGCATCGGAATCGTCTTTTTGCAGAAGTCGACGAACCATCCGATTTCCTCCGGGTTTCTCAGACCGGTTCCGGGGATGATGTAGTCGCAGGTCCCGATGGTACGGTGATAGTCCAGAATGGCCTGGGGATCGTTTTCCAGCGGGGAAGTTCCGGTATGCGTTCCGCTGCAGATCAGACCGAATTCGTCAAGCCATTCGCGGATCTGTTCGGCGGGATGATCGAAAAAGCCCGCAAATTCCACATATTTGTAGCCGATGTCGGCAACGCCCTTCAGAGCAGCCTTCATGTCCTTGGGGGTGAGGTCTCTGATCGAATACATCTGAATCCCGTAATCCATGGTTTGTTCTCCTTTTTTTGTTATGGTTTTTGAATCTGAGATCGGGGACGCGAAAAAATCCTGCAACGGCCGGAATCCTGAGGAATCGGGGAAGACCGTTGCAGGAAAGAAATCAGAATACGGTTACTTTGATGACGTTATCAAGAGATGCGATGGTTTCGGAGAAACCTCCGGGAAGTTCGCCGGAGATATCGAAGATCGCGTAGGCATAGTCTTTCTTGGAACGGCTGACCATGTTCTCGACGTTGATCCCCGAAGCGGAGAGTTCGGCGGTGATGCTGTTCAGAATACCCGGAACATTCCGGTGAATGACGCAGATCCGTACATCGCCTGTGGGGGGGAGTTCGGCGTTCGGGAAATTCACCGAATTCCGGATGTTTCCGCAGGTCAGGTACTCAATGAGTTCCTGGGCTGCCATTGCGGCACAGTTATCCTCGGATTCTTCCGTGGAAGCGCCGAGATGGGGCAGCGCGATGATCCCGGGGACATTTACCGTCTCTTCGGTCGGGAAATCCGTAACATAGCGGGCGATCTTGCCGGAGGCGATCCCTTCTTTGATATCTTCCGCTACGGCGAGGTCCGCACGGGAGAAGTTCAGAATGCGGACGCCGTCCTTCATCTTGGCAATGTTTTCTTTGCAGAACATGCCGCGGGTTTCGGGCGTGGACGGAACGTGAACGGTAATATAGTCGCAGGTTGCGAAGATTTCGTCGAGACTGGCTGCCTTCTCCACTTTCCGGGAGAGTCTCCAGGCTGCGTCGACGGACAGGAACGCATCGTATCCCATGACTTCCATGTGAAGGTCATGCGCCGTATTCGCGACGAGAACGCCGATTGCGCCGAGACCGATTACGCCGAGTTTCTTACCTGCCACTTCACAGCCGGCAAATTTCGCCTTGCCTTTTTCAACCTGTTTGGCAACATCCATTTCTTCGGTTGCCTTCAGGCCTTTTGCCCACTGTGCGCCTTCCGTGATGTCGCGGGAAGCGAGCATGAGAGCGCAGATCGTGAGTTCCTTCACCGCGTTTGCGTTTGCACCGGGCGTGTTGAATACGACAATGCCGGACTCCGAACAGCGGTCGATCGGGATGTTGTTGACGCCGGCACCTGCTCTGGCGATTGCCTTCAGTTCGGGGTTGAAGGAAAGATCGTGAAGGGAAGCGGAGCGCACCAGAATGGCATCCGGATTGGAGACGGACTCGCCCACTTCGTAGCCGGGGCCGAATTTTCCGGTTCCGGAGGCGGAAATTTTATTGTAAAGCTGAATGCGGTACATGGTCCTGTCACTCCTTAGTGTTTTGGATTTTGTTCTGCGAATTCCTTCATGAAGGCGACCAGCGCCGAAACTCCCTCTTCGGGCATGGCGTTGTAGATGGACGCCCGCATTCCTCCGACGGAACGGTGTCCTTTAATGTTCTTGAGCCCTTTTGCGTCGGCTTCTTTGGCAAATTTTTTGTCCAGATCGGGATCTCCCGTGACGAATGTGACGTTCATCATCGAACGGAAGGGCTTTTCCACCGGGGCCGTATAGTAATTCTGTGCGTCCAGGTAATCGTAAAGGATGGCGGCCTTCCGCTGGTTCTTCAGCTTCATGGCTTCGAGTCCGCCGAGCGAGAGGATCCATTCGTAGACAAGCTTCGCCATATAGATGCAGTAGCAGGGAGGAGTATTGTACATGGATCCGTTGTCCGCCATGGTTTTCCAGTCCAGCATGACCGGCGTGTCGGGACGGGCAGATCCGAGCAGATCCTCGCGAACGATGACGACCGTGAGACCGGCGGGAGCCATGTTTTTCTGCGCTCCTGCGTAAATGACGCCGAATTTGCTCACATCGAACGGTTCACTGAGGATGCAGGAGGAAAGATCGGCGATCAGAGGAATGTCTCCCGTATCCGGAATCTCCGGATATTTGGTTCCGTAGATCGTATTGTTCATGCAGATATGGACGTAATCGGCGTCCGGCCGGATGATCTCACGGGTAACTTTCGGGATATAGGTGTTGTTCTTGTCCTCGGAGGATGCGATACAGACGGCGTCCCCATATTTCTGGGCTTCTTTCCAGGCTTTTTTGGAGAACTGCCCGGAAACGACGTAGTCGGCTTTCCCGCTCTTCATCAGATTCAGCGGAACTGCGGCGAACTGAGTGGTGGCGCCTCCCTGCAGAAACAGGACTTTATAGTTGTCCGGAATCGACATCAGTTTTCTCAGCAGCGATTCCGCTTCGGTGATGATTTCTTCGTAGGCGGGAGATCGATGACTCATCTCCATGACTGACATGCCCGTTTCGCGATAACAGACAAGTTCGGAAGCGGCTGTCTCTAGGACAGGCAGCGGAAGCATGGAGGGGCCGGCTGAAAAATTGAATACTCTGTTCATGGTTCGATCTCCTTTTTCTGATTGGGGTAAAATCTTGGTATACTCCTTACATTATACGATAGAATTCTCGCATTGTCAATCATTTCACAAAAAAAGAAGAGGAAAAACCACCCCGGAAAAGGGAAGCCCGGAATCAGTGAAAACAGAAAGAAAAAACGCCGTAAACGTGCCCGAAAAAGGGACGGTTACGGCGGGGTTCGTCTGAAATACAAATAAGAAACGCTGATCGCTCGGAATGAAAAAAATTTCAGATTTCTTTCAGCTCGTCGGAAAGGTCAAATTCGGGGATCTCCGCTGTTTCGTCCTCGACGGAAGCCAGAATCGTTTCATCGGGCGTCTCTTCTTCTGCCGGCTCTGACTCTTTCGGCGCAGCGGCCTTCTGTTCGCCAAGTGTGCATTCGAAATCATCCACCTCCGTGGCTTCCGGAAGGTTAGCGGCTTCGCTTGCTGCGCGCGTAAATGCCTCTTCCTGCTCCTTCATCGTGTGCGCGATGCAGAACAAGGCACCGGTCTGGCAGGCTGCAGAAAGAATCATCATAATGGTTGCCAGGTTCTTTTTCTTCTTCAGCAGGACAAAGAAGAGGGACAAAAACGCGATGGATTCGGCCATCAGCGTGAGTCCGACATACAGTTTGTTTTTCTTAAGGAATTCTTTCATCGGAAGTTTCCCCCTCGTTATCTTGATTGCCTGGCGGTTTCCGCCTTGCTTTGCTGCTCCTCTATTATAAACGATTCCAGTGAGCAAGTCAATTTGCAAATTGTGAATTCTTTGCCATGGCGCTGCTCCGGGACGCTTTCAGATAAGCGTTAATGAAGGGATCCAGGTCGCCGTCCATGACAGCGTAGACGTCGGAGGTTTCGCAGTCGGTCCGCGTGTCCTTGACGAGAGTATAGGGCATAAACACATAGGACCGGATCTGGGCGCCCCATTCGATTTTTGCCTTTTCCCCCTGAATGTCTTCGATTCTGTCGAGATGTTCGCGCTCCTTGATTTCAACCAGTTTGGCTTTCAGCATGCGCAGCGCGGTTTCCTTGTTCTGAAGCTGGCTGCGTTCCGTTTGACAGCCGACGACGATTCCGGTCGGTTTGTGCAGGATCCGGATCGCAGAGTCGGTTTTGTTGATATGCTGTCCGCCCGCGCCGGAAGAGCGGTGAGCGGTGACTTCGATATCCGCGTCGTTGATTTCGATATTGACGCTGTCATCCAGTTCCGGGATGACCTCGACGGACGCGAAGGAGGTGTGACGTCTCCCGGATGCGTCGAACGGGGAGACTCGGACCAGTCTGTGAACGCCGTTCTCGCTTTTCAGATAGCCGTAGGCGTTGTTGCCCTCGACGAGGATCGTCGCGGATTTCAGGCCCGCTTCGTCGCCGTCCAGCCAGTCGAGAAGTTTCACGGTGAAGCCGTGCCGTTCCGCCCACCGGTTATACATCCGGTAGAGCATGAGGGCCCAGTCCTGCGCTTCCGTCCCGCCGGCTCCGGGATGGAAGGAGACCAGTGCATTGTTGTGGTCATATTCCCCGGAGAGAATGACGTCGATGCGGATCCTTTCCGCTTCCGAACGGATTCGGTCAAGCTCGGATTCCACCTCCGCGGCAATTTCTTCATCCGATTCCTCGATCCCCATCTCGGCAAGCGTGATCGCGTCTTCCACGTCGCGTTCGAGATTCCGGTACGAGGTGACGGTGCTTTTCCGTCCCTTGATTTCCTTTAGGATTCTCCCGGAACGTGCTGCGTCGTTCCAGAAATCGCCTTCCGAGGTCTGTGCCTCGAGGTTTTCCAGTTCCCGTTCCAGAGATTCGATATGAAGGGTGGATCCCAGTTCCTTTACTTCTTCGCGAAGATCGGTCAGGGTGTGGAGCGCTTCTTCCAACTGAATAATCAAAACGTGTAATCCCCTTTGTCTGTGTTCCTGTCTTGCAAACGGTTCTGCGCGGTTTCTGCCTTAAGGAGCAAGGGTTTCCGCACCCTTTTCAAATTCCGCGGTAAAGACGGCCTCTTCCTCCGTTACGGTGTAGTAGTAGGTACTGCTCCCGTATCCGATCTTGGAGGCGGTTCCCGGGACATAGGATCCGATTCCGAGCGATTCCCGGATCGAATTGAGGGAGGAAATTCCGATTCCCGGAAAATAGGCGCGGATCATGATCAGAAAATAGTCTTCGAAAAGATTGTATTCGAGAGAATCCGGTCCGTCCTGAAGGGAGAGGGTCAGATCCACCTGAAAGATATATCCGGTCGCTGCGTCCGCGAAGATGGTCATCTTGAGATTGTCTCTCAGCGTAACGGAGATGGTATTCGGATTGACGGTCTCCGTCTCGTCGATCGTTCCGATATTGCCGCGGGTCAGGTCGTTCATGGACCCGATGTATTCCCAGATGGTCCGGTAAGTACGACCTCCGCAGGAAGTGAGAAGAATGAGAAGAATGAGCAGAGGAATCAGAACAGCTTTTCTCATAATACTTTTGATCACCTATACGGACGGATAGAAGGGAAGACAGGTTTCGATCCTGCCCGCTTTTCCGCCGCGTTCTTCCAATTCCTTTCCGCAAACGGGGACGGTCCGGAAGCACAGATGACTTTCGTCGGAGGGAAGCCAGGGACCGTCAGCGACGTCCGCAAACTGATCCCGTGCCGATTCGGGCGCCTCGGTCCGGATTCGGACAAGATAGCGTTCGGGTACGAGTTCGGGAGAAAGAATGCCGCCTTCAGCGAGCGGTTCCCACGGTGCAGCAATACAGCTGTCCCCGTGAGAGATGATGTCCAGCAGGTCTCCGACCACTGCGTCCGCAGTCGGGTATCCGCCCGCACCCCGTCCGTAGAAAAGCACGTCTCCGACGGCATCGCCCGAAACGGTAATCGCGTTGAATACATCCCGGACGGAAGCGAGGGGGTGTTCGTTCGGAACCGCACAGGGACTGACGCGAAGGACCAGGGGCGAAGAGGGACTGTCGGGGTTCGAGAGCCTTACGACCCCCAGAAGCTTGATGGAGGCGTCCGCGGATTCCGCCAGGGAAACGTCTTCCTTTGAGATTTTCGATATTCCGGTCGTGGAGACGGCACCCGGGGACGGGAGTTTTCCGAATGCAACCGCGGACAGAATACACAGTTTTCGGCAGGCGTCGATCCCCTCCAGATCTGCGGAGGGATCCCGTTCGGCATAACCGAGGCGCTGTGCCTCGGCAAGAGCCTCCTCGAGAGAGACGCCGTCGGAAAACATTCGGGTCAGAATATAATTGGTCGTTCCGTTCAGGATGCCCGCGACCGATAGGATTCGGTTCGCGGCAAGGCATTCCGTCATGGGACGCAGAACGGGAATTCCGCCCCCAACGCTGGCTTCAAAGAGATACCGGACACCGTGTTTTTTTGCTGTCTCCCGAAGCGTGCATCCGAAATTGGCCACGACTTCCTTGTTGGAGGTGACGACATGCTTGCCTGCCTCCAGAGCGGACAGGGAATACTCATAGGCCGGATGGGAGCCTCCCATCATCTCGCAGACGATCGTAACATCCGGATCGTTCAGGATAACGGAATAATCGCGGATGACCCGGTCTCCCATAGGATGATCGGGAAAGCTACGGAGATCGAGGATATATTTGACGTGGATCCGGATCCCTGTTTTTGCAAACAGGATCTCCTCATTGCTGGTCAGAAGATCTGCAACTTTGGATCCGACGACGCCGAATCCCAGGATGGCAATCTGAGTCATAGGGTAACTCCTGCATTATTCAAAAATGAAAGGGAATTCGATCAGATTTCCCGGCGTCCTTCGATGGCGCGGAATAAGGTTACCTCGTCGGCGTAATCGATATCCCCTCCGACGGGGACACCGTAAGCGATCCGGCTGATTCGGATGCCGAGAGGCTTTAACAGTTTGGACAGATAAACAGCCGTCGTCTCGCCTTCGATATTGGGATTTGTGGCGAGAAGCACTTCTTTGACCGTTCCGTCCGTCAGGCGGGCAATCAGTTCCCGAATGGTCAGCTGTTCCGGACCGATGCCGTCGACCGGGGAAAGCGCCCCGTGTAGCACGTGGTACAGCCCGTGGTATTCCTTCACGCGTTCCAAAGCCATGACGGCTTTGGCGTCTTCCACAACGCAGATCATGGAGCGGTCTCTGCTCGGATCGGAGCAGACCGCGCAGAGATCGGAATCGGAAAGATTCTGACATTCCTTGCATCGGACGATGTTCTTCTTGGCGTTGAGCAGGGCGTCGGCGAATTCCTTCGCCTGATCCTCGCTTCCGTCCAGAATGGAAAACGCCAGACGCACCGCGGTTTTATGGCCGATTCCCGGCAGCCGCTCGAACGATTCGATCAGTCTTTCCA
>JAGAFM010000083.1 GCA_017612655.1 Clostridia bacterium
GGCAAAACGAAGGAAGTCGTAGAGCAAAAGCGCAAAAGCGTTGAGACAAACGAGGAGAAGAACCGAACCGCCGTATGCCGAACGGCACGTACGGTGGTGTGGGAGGGGGAATTCATTTCCCCCTACCCGATTTGGTCGATGGGCTCAGCGGACCGTTTTGTAGAGAGGTCCGTATGCGGCGCAGGCTCTGTAGTCCTGGCCCTCTTTGTCGCTTCCGAACGCACCCCAGCAGGCGGGACGGAAGATCTGATCCAGAGGAACGTTGTGCATGCAGACGGGAATTCTCAGCATGGAGCACATCGTAATGAGATCGGCGCCGACGTGACCGTAGGAGATCGCTCCGTGATTGGCGCCCCAGTTGTTCATGACGTCGTATCCGGAGCGGAAAGGACTTCCTGCTACTCCGTCGCAGCGAGGCGTGAACCAGGTGCAGGGCCAGGTCGGGTTGGTGCGTTCCATGAGGGTATCGGTTACCGGATCGGGAAGATGGACCGTCCAGCCTTCCGCGATCTGAAGAACGGGTCCGAGACCCTTGACCAGATTCAGCCGGATCATCGTGGCGGGCATTTCCGCTCTGGTAACGAAACTGGAGGAGAATCCGCCTCCGCGGAAGTTGTCGAATCCAGCCTCGCACCACTTTGTGGCGGCGGTCATTTTTTCGATGTCTTCCTCCGTGACGTCCCACCACTGTTTCATCACAGGATTTCCGTTTTCGTCCCGACATTCGCCGCAGGCGTCCAGACAGGCTGCGCCGGAATTCAGAAGATGGATGATTCCGCCGTTTTCCTTTGCTTTGCCTTCCAGTTCATAGCCGGTCACGCGGCGCACGGCTTCATTGGACCAGAAGGTGCGGACGTCGGCAAAGATCTGGGCGCGGTTAGTGAGCAGGCGGAGGAACAGCATGCTGATTCCGTTCAGGATGTCGTTTTCCGTAGCGAACGTGATCGGTTCCTTTTTTCCGGTATAGTCAAACGTGGAGTTCAGGATGGCTTCCGGATAATCGCAGTTCGGCCAGTGATCCGTCCACTGGCGCTGCCCCTGGAATCCGGCTGCGATCGCGTTGTGACCGAGTTTCTCTTCCTCAAAGGCATCGGGAAGGTTGGGGTTTCCGTTGATCAGATCTTTGATGATGCAATACATCTTGATCGTGAATTCCCACTGCTTTTCCTTCTCTTCGGGCGTGAACTGAATCCTGCGTTCTTTCCCGAGAAACTCGACGGATACCGGGTTGGGATCCCGGCCCTCTTTGCAGTGGGCCTTCGTCCACGCCAGGGCCTTCTCATATTCTTCTTGGTTGATGATTCCTTCTTCCATGCGGCGCAGAACTTCGATTTCGTCGATGGATTCCACGCGGAGCCCAAGATATTCTTCCATGAAAGCCTGATCCATCATGGAGCCGCCGATTCCCATACAGACCGAACCGATCTGGAGATAGGATTTGCCGCGCATGGTTGCGACGGCTAAGGCGGCTTTGCCGAAGCGAAGCAGCTTCTCCTTGACATCGTCCGGTATCTTCGTCACGTCGTCTCTGTCCTGAACTTCATGTCCGTAGATCCCGAAGGCAGGCAGACCCTTCTGAGCGTGCGTTGCGAGAACGGAGGCCAGATAGACGGCACCGGGACGTTCCGTTCCGTTGAACCCCCACACTCCTTTGATGGTCAGAGGATCCGTGTCCATGGTCTCCGAACCGTAGCACCAGCACGGAGTGACAGAAAGGGTGATTGCTACGCCTTCCCGCCGGAACTGTTCCGCGCACGCCGCGGATTCCGGAACGCGTCCGATGGAACGGTCTGCGATGACGACCCGGACCGGCCCGCCGTTGGAATAGCGAAGATTCTCCTCGAAGAGCTTTTTGGCTTCTCTCGCCATCCCCATTGTCTGTTCTTCGAGACTGTCGCGAAGTCTGAGCGGTCCGCATCGTCCGTCGATAATCGGACGGATGCCGATTGCGGGATACTCCCCGATATATCTGTTTGCTCCCATTTGAACCATCCTTTCTTTTCGGCAGAATCTGCCGTACAAAAGCGGTCCGGCCGTTATTTTCGGCTGAAGATCACGCTTCCTTTTGCGGCTATTGTATCATATCGAACGGTCGTTTGCAAGAGGTTCCAGGAGAAAGAATCAGCGGGGAAATACACTTGGCACTGCACAAACTGACGAGCGGAAGAGGGGGAGGGAAGTTCCAGACGGAAATATTGACGAAAAACTAAAAATGCACTTGTCAAGTCCTGCTTTTTGTGTTATAATCATTACGATTTTGAATCGACAAAATCACTGTCCCCCGAAAGTCCGAACGCAGGAGGCGAAGCCGACGGATGAAAGAACTGGAAGAGCGCATTCTGAAAGACGGAATCGTTTTGGAAGGTGATGTTCTCTCGGTTGGCGGTTTTCTGAATCAGCAGATTGATACCGGGCTTCTTTCAAGGATGGCTGACGAGATCAAACGGGAGTTTTCAGACGAGCCGGTGACCAAAGTGCTGACCGTTGAGGCGTCAGGAATTGCAATCGCGATCGCAGCAGCTACCGTTTTCGGTGTGCCGGCCGTTTTCGCCAAGAAAAGCCGGACAAGCAATGTTGTAGGCGAGGTTTATTCCGCCCGGGTTCATTCCTTCACGCACGGTACCGATTATCTTATGAGCGTCCCGAAACGCTATCTCGCCCCGGAGGATCATGTTCTGATTGTCGATGACTTTCTCGCAAACGGCGAGGCGCTGCAGGGAATGATTTCCATCGTCGGTCAGTCCGGCGCAACTCTCGCCGGCGCTGCCGTGGAAATCGAAAAAGGTTTTCAGGGCGGCGGCGACAGGATCCGCAGCACCGGAGTCCGTGTCTTCTCGCTGGCTGTTCTGGATTCCATGAACCGGGGCGTTCTGACGTTCCGCCCCTCTCATTCGTAACCCCTTAACAGGCAATAGATTTCACTTCAAACAAAAAGGAGAGCGCAAGTCATGAAAAAGATTCTGGCGATTTTACTCGCGGCTCTGCTTCTGCTTTGCTTCGCTGCATGCGGCGAACAGGGCGGAACAGAAACCCCTTCCTCCGATGCTCCTTCCTCTCAGGAAGACGCATCTTCCAATGAGCCGGCTTCCGAAGAACCCGGAACGGGTCTCAGCTCCGTGAAGATCGGTGTCATCCTTCTGCACGACCCGGCCGCTTCCACGTACGACAATAACTTCTATCAGGCCGTCATGAACGTCAAGACTGCCCTTGGCCTCTCCGACAGCCAGGTTATTGTGAAGTACAACGTTCCCGAAGAAGGTTCCGACTGCTACGATACCGCAGCAGAGATGATTGACGAAGGATGCAACATCATTTTTGCAGACAGCTTCGGACATGAATCCAACATGAAGCTCGCTGCAAATGATTTCCCGAACGTTCAGTTCTGCCATGCAACCGGAACTCAGGCCGTTGTTACGGACCTCCCGAACTTCCACAATGCGTTCGCTTCCATCTATGAAGGCCGTTATCTTGCCGGTATCGCCGCAGGTATGAAGCTGAATCAGATGATCGAAGACGGAACCATCACCGCTGAAAATGCGAAGATCGGTTACGTCGGCGCTTGGCCGTACGCAGAAGTGAAGTCCGGATACACTTCCTTCTTCCTGGGCGCACGCTCTGTCTGCCCGTCCGCTACGATGGAAGTTGTCTTCACGAACTCCTGGTTCGATATCGCTCTGGAAAAAGAAGCTGCTGAAAACCTGATCAACAACAAGAACTGCGTCCTGATCAGCCAGCATGCTGACTCCGAAGGTGCTCCCAAGGCTTGCGAGGCCGCAGGCGTTCCGAACGTTGCCTACAACGTAAGCACGATCGATCTCGGCCCGACCACCGCTCTGATCTCCTCCAAGATCAACTGGGAACCCTACTTCAATCTGATTATCAATGCCGTCGCGAACGGAACCGAGATTCCGGACGACTACATCGGCACGATTCAGACCGGTTCTGTTGAACTGACTCAGCTGAACGAAGCGGTTGCCGCTCCCGGCACTGCTGATGCGATCGAAGCTGCAAAGGCGAAACTTCTCAGCGGCGAACTCCACGTCTTTGATACTGCCACCTTCACGGTCGACGGTGCTCCTCTGACCTCTTATCTGGCTGACTGCCAGGATATGGGCGACTATGTAGGCGAGACCGAAGTTATCATCGACGGATACTTTGCCGAGAGCCAGTTCCGTTCTGCTCCTTACTTCGATATCAAAATTGACGGAATTATCGTCAACTGATCCGTACCACGTTTACATGGGCGGAGCGTTCTCGCTCCGCCCGCGTCCTTTTCTAGTTTCGAAAACAGCGCATTTTTGCGGGGTACGCGGTTTTGAAAATTAGAATTCGATTACGATCCGCGGAGGAACGTTATGGCTGAACTGGCACTCGAACTTCGGAATATTACCAAAACGTTTGGAAGTCTCGTTGCAAACGAAAGTGTGTGTCTCAAGCTCTATCACGGTGAAATTCTCTCTCTCCTCGGAGAGAACGGGAGCGGGAAGACAACCCTGATGAATGCCATCGCTGGCATTTACTATCCGGATAACGGTCAGATCTTCA
>JAGAFM010000084.1 GCA_017612655.1 Clostridia bacterium
CCTCTCCGCTTTGTCATTGAGATGTTCTGCGACCGGGTCGCCGCTTCCAAAGTTTATCAGGGAAAAGACTATACCGACGATTTCTCCCTTGCCTACCTGCACCGCGGACATGACATGCCGGAGATGCATCCCGACACATACCGTCTTCTGGAATACTGGCTGACCATGCTGGCGGAAAAGGGAGAAAAGGAAACCTTTGCCTACCTTCGCTCCCTGAATCCCAGAGGAGAGTATCCCCCGATTCCAGAATCCGGAGAGAACTGACCGATTATGCCAACCGTCCGATCTTATTATTTCGCACCTTTGGAAGGGATCGCGGACTGTTATTTCCGAACCATCCACGCTTCCCTCTTTCCGAACGCCAAACCCGACCGGTATTTTGCCCCGTTTTTCACCCCAACCAGGGATACCGTTCTCTCTCCTCGAACCCAGAGAGAGCTGGACCCCCGAAACAATCGAGGTCTGTCCCTGGTCCCCCAGATTCTCGCCAATGATCCGGAGCGATTTCTGGATGCGGTTCGAGCCCTTTCGGAACTGGGCTACCGGGAATTCAATCTGAATCTGGGATGCCCTTCCGGCACGGTGGTCTCCAAGGGTAGAGGCGCAGGTTTTCTCGCCGATCCGGACCGACTGGATCGCTTTTTTGACACTCTCTTTTCCTTCCCCGAATGCAGGGATGCCGCCATCAGCGTAAAAACCCGAATCGGGATTCGTTCCGCGCAGGAATATCCCGCTCTCCTTTCTGTATTCTGCCGCTATCCGATCTCCGAACTGATCGTTCATCCGAGAACCCGGGAGGCAAATTATGAGGGCATTCCGGATCTGTCCTGCTTTCTGCAGACACTCCTGTCCTTTCCGGGGCCCGTCTGTTACAACGGTGATGTGTTCTGCAAGGCGGATCTCAACCGATTGGAAGCGTCCCTCCCGAACTCTTCCGAGCTGTCTCTTATGCTCGGGCGCGGTCTGGTCTCGAATCCGGTTCTGGTTTCCTGCCTTCGGGACAACGGCAGCCTGACCCGGGAAGATCTGACCCGATTCTCCGATGCATTGTACCTGGACGCCAGAGAAAGGCTTTCTGGAGAACGTCACATGCTTTTCCGGTTAAAGGAACTGTGGGCATACTGGGCGCCGCTTTTCGATCAGGAAACGGCAAAACCTTTTCTTTCCGCAATCAGAAAAAGCAAAACAATGGATGCATTCCGTGCGGCCACAGCAGCACTCCTTTCCTCCTGCGAACCCCTTCCCGGCGCAGGGTATTCCGGAGACGGTCATCTTCACTGAGGATCCGTTTCAGCCGCTCCCTTACTTCACGCACCCGGGGCGTCCTCTCGCCCCAGCAATCATATAAATGAAAAACACATGGAGGTCAACTATGGGAAAACTAAAAATCGGCGTTTTCGGTGCCGCCCGCGGTTTCACGATGATTCGGGAAACCACTCATTATCCGGAAGAGGCAACTCTGGTTGCCATCTGCGACAAGTTCCAGCCCGCTTTGGATCACTGCAAGCAGTTTGCGGATGAGCAGGGTGTCAAAGTCGCAACCTATACGAACTTTGAGGATTTCATCCAGGAAGACATGGACGCTGTCGTCCTTGCCAACTATGCCCATCAGCATGCGCCCTATGCGATCCGTCTTCTGAAGAGCGGACGCTCCGTCATGAGCGAGGTGCTTACCTGCGCAACACTCGCAGAAGCTGTCGAGCTGATTGAAACGGTTGAAGCAACCGGAAAGATCTACAACTATGCGGAGAACTACTGCTTCTTTAATACCACAACCGAAATGCGCAAACGCTACCGCGCAGGCGACATCGGCGAACTGATGCAAGCCGAAGGCGAGTACATCCATGACTGTTCCTCCATCTGGCCGGAAATCACCTACGGCGAACGGGACCACTGGAGAAACCAGATGTCTTCCGTGTTCTACTGCACGCACTCCCTCGGTCCGATTATTCATGCGTCCGGACTCCGTCCCGTTGGCGTCAACGGATTCGAGACCGTAAACGCCAAGTTCATGCGCGACCTGGGCTGGACCTCCGGTTCCTCTGGAACCCTGATGGTTACCCTCGAGAACGGCGCTATCGTCAAGAGCATCGACATGTGTCTGAAACGCGAGCCCGGTTCCATTAACTATCAGATGTACGGAACCAAGGGCAACATGGAGACAGACCGCTGGGAAAGCGGCAACCTCCACGTCTACCTGGAAGGAGACCGGAACTGCGTCGGCGAGCACAAGAAGTATGTCCCGGAATTCGATTTGGCCGCTGCGAAGGGAGCCGGACACTGGGGCGGCGACTTCTTCACCACCTATTACTTCATCCACAATCTGCTGGGTGATCCTGTCGCAAAAGAGAACTCCATCGATGTTTATGAAGCTGTTGATATGTGCATCCCCGGCATCCTCGGATTCCGCTCGATTCTCAACAACAACTGCAAGATCGATGTACCCAATCTCCGCCTGAAATCCGAGCGTGACCGTTTCCGCTACGACACCTTCTGCTCCTTCAAGGAAACCGGCGGCGCGATGTATGTTCCCGGCAGCGCAATGCAAAAGAACCGCGATGTCGAGGTTCCGGACGAAGTGTACGAG
>JAGAFM010000085.1 GCA_017612655.1 Clostridia bacterium
CATCTGGAATTTGACGTCGAGATTCGCCGTGGGCTCGTCCAGAAGCATTATTTTCGGCTCCTGGGTCAGGCTTCTCGCGATCATCACCTTCTGATGCTGCCCCGCGGACAGCTCGTCGAAACCGTGCATGGCGAAATCCTGCATCCCGAGCAGTTTCAGGTTTTCAGCCGCGATGCGGACGTCCTTCTCGGACATGATCGTACCGGCATGGGGCATTCTTCCCAGAAGCACGGTATCGAGAACCGGCATGGAGAACGTCGTATCCTCGGAATGAGGGACGAAACTGACGATTTTCGCCAGTTCCTTCAGGGAATAAGACTTCAGATTCTTTCCGTCGATGTATATCGTTCCGGATGTCGGAGTCTGAAGCTTGTTCATGCAATGCATCAGCGTGGATTTGCCTGCGCCGTTCGGACCCAGTATGCATACCAGCTCGGGTTTGTCTATAGTCAGGTTGATGTCTTCGAATACTGGGACAGGGCCGTATGAGAAACTGAGATTCTCGAGTCTGATTTCCATCGCCACACCTCCTTTTTCTGCCTGACGATAAGGAACAGGAATATCGGGCCTCCGACGAACGCGGTGACTACTCCTATGGGCAGAGCGGTCGTGGTGAAAGACTTGGCCAGTATGTCGCACAGGACCAGAATCGTAGCGCCCATAAGGATCGATCCCGGACTCAGGTACCTGTTGTCGGAACCCAGGAATATTCTGGTGATATGCGGCGCGACGAGACCCACGAACCCTATGATCCCGGTAAAACTGACCACGGATGCAGAAACGATAGAGATTACTATGAGAATCGCCACTCTCATCCTTTCGACGTTGACTCCTACCGTTTTCGCGTAGTTGTCTCCGGAATTCATAGCATTCAGGTATCTGGAAAGGAACATCAGGATTACAGAACCGGCTATCACGACGGCAGACATTACCGGCAGTGAAGTCCAGCTGGATTTGTTCAGCGTACCGACGGTCCACTCGAAAGCCGCGGCCGTAGTCTCGCTGTCGGAAACTATCATCATGTACTGGGTCATGGCGTTGAAAATGTACATCACGGAGATACCGGCGAGAATCATCATGGCCGCGGTAGCTTTTTTGAATGTGGAAAGAAGAACAATAACAGTTGCAGGCACCAGGGAGAAAATGAACGCGAACAAAACCGTAGCGTTCTGCGGGGATCCTATGGAAATCCCCAGCGTTATGGCGACCACGGCGCCGAAGCTGGCTCCCGAAGATATTCCAGTGGTATACGGATCGGCAAGCGGGTTTTTCATCATGCTCTGCATCGCCGCGCCGGCGGCAGCCAGACCCGCTCCGGTTACCACGGCGGTCAGAAGACGGGGCATACGCTGTTCCCAGACAACCCGCTGATCCGTGGTTTCAAGAGGAGAGCCCAGGTCGAACAGATGATCCACGATTACCTGATAAACCTCCTGAAATGATATCGGATACGATCCCACCGTCATTCCGTAAAGCGCGGCAACGACGAGCAGGATAAGAAGACCTAGCATGGCGATGAACTTTTTGTAGCGGAATACGGAGTACTGGTTATACATTCCGGCCACGTCGGCATCACCCGATATATCAGACTTTTTTTTCCTTTTACCGATAATCCTTCCCATAATAGTACCTGCTTTGCTCTTCAGAACAGATTGGACTAATAATCCATTTATATAATATAAAACAACTTGTAGTGTTCGATATAATGAGTTCAGTTAAAACGTACGTCATTATAGCGGCGGTAGTTGCGATAATCGCGATTGCGGCCGCAGCAATCCTGTTAACAAACAACGGAGGAGGTAACGAGAAGGAGGATGATACTTCGGTTGATTCCTACTCATCTTCGCCTGTTTTATGGATCCGCGGCAACAGCGACGGAGACAAAGACATAGACGCGGACGACGTCCGCGTGATCAACGCCGTCATCAAAGCCGGAGGAAAGGCCGGCGCCTATCCCTGGTGCGATGCGAACAACGACGGAGTTATCGACGGCAAAGACGCTTCCGCCGTCCAGTCCATGATCGACGGCAAAGCGACAACCCTCTACTACAAGAACATCGACGGGGAGATCCGCTCCTTCACCGTCCGCGACGGAGTGAACATCGTCGCGGTCAACAAATGCCAGGCGGAAGACGTCCTCATCGTGATCAACAAGGATCCCAAGAGCAAGATCGTCGGAGGCGACCAGCAGGTCAAGAAATACAACAACGAGGTCGCTCTCAACTTCGGAACCGATCCGAGCAAGGGCGAGGTCCTCGTGACCGGAACCAGCAACGGAGAGGTCCAGGCCGAAGTGGTTTCCACGCTCATCAAGACCTACGGGCACGTCGAAATCTGCCTGGGAAGCGCCGGCTCCTACGGAAAGAACCTCGAGAACGATTTCGGAAAGAACCCAGACGTTTCCATAGTCCGTCTTCCCTCCTGGGAAGAGGGAACCCTCAGCGGAGTCATGACCTACGGATACCTGTTCGGAGGAGTCCAGAAGAACTCCTGCTGGCAGCAGGCCGAGAAGTACTACGACTGGTACATGAGCTACTACGAGCCCATCGTGGAGGAAGTGGCAAAGATCGCCGACAAGGACAAGCCGAAGATCCTCACGGTGTACGTCGAGAACTGCTATCCAGGCGCCACCAACAAGGTTCTTTCCAAAACCAGCGGCGATTACGAGAGATCGATCGAGTGCGGAGGAAACAACGTCGGAGACTACTTCGGAACCGGATACGTGGCGTTCACCCCCGAGGACATGGCCGCGTGCCAGAAGACGCGCGGACTCGACATGATCATCGTCGAGCCCTCCGGAATCTACGGAGAGGGCGGAGAGCAGGCCGTCAAGGACGCCGTGCAGCTGGGAATCGACCAGGTCAAAGGCTACGTGAACGAAAACACCGCGATCTATTCGCTTTCGTTCATGGTGACCGCCGGCCCCGGATGCCCCGCGAGCTTCGTGTTCTTCGCCAAGACGTTCTATCCGGACAACGCGGTCTTCAAGAACTTCGACACCGACAAAGCGTTCCAGGAATATCTCAGCCTCATCGGATGGGCTGACCGTTCCGATGTTTCCAAGATATGCAGCTACGGGCCCGGATACCCTGCAGGCAGCAGCTGATCGTTTTAAAAAAAACAACTATGCCGCAAGAGGGGCCCCGCCCCTCAAAACCCTTTCTGATATTTTACAGTCTTATCCCGACTTGCGGCTTTGACGCAATGATCTTATCCCGGACGGAATAAACTGGCCGCCGAATCCCGGAACACGCTTTTTGCGCATAGTGATATATA
Source organism: Clostridia bacterium (assembly GCA_017612655.1). Taxonomy (GTDB): domain Bacteria; phylum Bacillota; class Clostridia; order Oscillospirales; family CAG-272; genus RGIG3925. Next base: position 3,277 of record JAGAFM010000085.1, read on the forward strand.
AGTTATTTCTATGGGGTCTCGTCGGCGAAAGATATGGCAACGATCGAAGAACAGATTAAGGAACTGGAAGAGCAGATTTCCAAGACCAAATACAACAAAGCGACCGAAGCCCATATCGGAAAACTCAAAGCGAAAATAGCCCGTCTCAACGAGGAGGAAGAAAAGAGACGCGCTTCCAAAGGCCCGACCAAAGGATTCTACGTCAAAAAAGCCGGAAACGCGACCGTAGCCCTGGTGGGATTTCCTTCCGTCGGAAAATCCACCCTTC
>JAGAFM010000086.1 GCA_017612655.1 Clostridia bacterium
AACCGTTCCGAGCGTCGTATAGAGCTGGAAGGTTTTGGCGCCGACGTTGTACACCATCATGTAACGGTCGCCGCAGAGAAGGTGGGGAGAAGCATTTGCGACGGAGACATCGATCGTGGTTTCCCCGGTCAGATCGTAGATCTGAACCGCTTCGTTGGAAACAACGACCAATCCTCCCTTGAAGATTCCGAACTGAACGGGGGAATCAATCCCGGAATAGGTAATGGTATCCGTTGTCGCGGATTTTTCCGCATTTCTCGTATCGATATAGCGGAAAAAGTACTGAAGGTTCTCCGCAGTCATTTCCTCCCGGTACAGGACGAAAGCGAAGACGAGGAAAGCGACGAACATGCCGATTGCGAAAAACTTCCCGATCCGCAGATAACGGGCAATCCGGAAATAGTACAGCCGTCCCAGAGACCGCTTTTTCTTGGTCTCGGCGCGTGTTTCCGCCTGCTGCTGGATGATCTGCTGGGTTCTGGTCACGACTTTTTCCTCCTTTCCGGAACGGATGACGGGAATCAGACGGAAAGACCGGTGTCTTTCCTGTATTGAACGCGGCTCAGGTAAAGGCCGCAGGCCGGAGCTGTCTCTCCCGCTTCGGATCTGTCGGCGGAGCGCAGAATATCCGGAATTTGCTCAGGAGAGATCCGGCTCAGTCCGCACGCTACGATGGTTCCTGCCAGAATGCGAACCATATTGTACAGGAAACCGTCCGCGCTCACCGCGAACCGGATCAGATCTCCGTCCGTTGTCACTTCGCTTCTGAAAACCGTCCGGACCGTGTTCCGGACGGAGGAGCCCGACGCCATAAACGCGGAAAAATCATGGGGCCCGCGAAAGAAGGACGCAGCGGACTTCATCCGGTCTCTGTCCAGTGCCGGGATGACGTGCCAAGCCCTTCCCTCCCAGAACGGGTCTCTGATCCTCGTGTTTAAAATCAGATACTCGTATTCCTTCTGCTCCACATCGTAGCGGACATGAAAGGAATCGGGAACGGAGCAGGCGGACAGCACCGAGATGTCGGGAGGAAGAAAGCGGTTCAGTGCCTCCGGCAGCTGGGGGAACGGGATTTCCGGCATTCCGGGTTCTGTCCGGTATGTCAGCTTGAAATCTTTTGCATGAACGCCGGAATCGGTTCTGCTGCAACCTTTTACCGGAATTTCCAGACGGTAGAGAGAAGCCAGGGCTTCCTGAAGAACCTGCTGGACGGTTTTCTTTCCGAAAGATCCGTTCTGGACCTGAAACCCGGAATAGTTTGTTCCGAGGTACGCAACTGTCAGAAGTATCTGAGACATCGCCGGTCACCAGAAAGAGACGGAATTGCAGAGCAGAACGAGGGCGAACAGCGCGAGCATGAAGAAGAGGAACAGGTAGTCGCGTCCGCTCAGATGAAGCTGCGTCATTCGGGTTCTTCCCTCCCCTCCGTGGTAGCACCGGCACTCCATGGCGACGGCAAGTTCATCCGCCCGGTGAAAAGCCGAAACGAACAGAGGAACCATCACGGGGACAAGGGCATGCATTCTTTGAAACAGCGACCCCGATGTGAAATCCGCCCCGCGCGCTTTCTGCGCGTTGATGATTTTATCCGTTTCCTGAATCAGGGTCGGGATGAACCGGAGGGCGATCGTCATCATCATCGAGAATTCATGGACCGGGAGATGGAGAACCCGGAGCGGGGACAGCACGCGTTCCAAACCGTCCGTCAGGGCAATCGGCGAAGTCGTGTAGGTCAGGAGCACCGAGGAGCCGATAATCAGCGTAACCACCCTGACGATCATAAACAGTGCATACCAGAGGCCTTCCGCGTAAATCTTTACGAAGCCCCACTGCCAGAGGAGGTTCTCCCCGGAAGTCCAGAAAATATTCAGGATCGCAGTGAAAAGCATGATCAGAAAAAGCGGCCGCAATCCCTTCAGGATCTGCCGGAGAGGGATCCGCGACAGGATCGTCAGAAAAGCGGCGCTCCCCAGAACCAGACAGAACGAAAGCAGGGAGGAAGCGCAGAAGATCGTAACGATGAAGAGGATAATCAGAAAGATCTTCATCCGGGGATCCAGTTTGTGAAGCGGAGAGTTGCCCGGAAAAAACTGCCCGAGGGTGATGTCACTCAGCATGGCTTCGCTCACCTCCAAACAGTCGCAGAACCGCCTCGAAGGCATCGCCTACGGTATAGATTCCTTCTCCGGCGTCCAGTCCCTCCCGCTTCAGTTCCATCATGAATTTGGTAATCTGGGGGCGGGAAAGGCCGACCTGTTTCAGTTCTTCCGCATGGCAGAATATTTCGTGACTGGTCCCGTATCGGAAAAGATGTCCCTGATTGATCACCATCAGTTTGTCCGCGTAGACGGCAAGATCCTCCATGGAGTGACTGATGATGATAACGGTTGCGCCGTTTTCTCTCTGATACTCCCTGATCCCGCCGAGAATCTCCCGTCTCCCCTGGGGATCCAGACCTGCGGCCGGCTCGTCGAGAACCAGGATCTCGGGACGCATCGCCATGATGCCCGCGATGGCCACTCTTCGCTTCTGGCCTCCTGAAAGCTGAAAGGGCGATTTCTCAAGGCATTCGGCCTCCAGCCCGGTAAAACGGGCGGCATCCAGCACTCTCGCCTCGATTTCAGATTCCTCAAGTCCCATGTTTCTGGGCCCGTAGGCGATGTCTTTCGCTACGGTTTCTTCAAACAGCTGATACTCCGGGTACTGAAAGACCATTCCGACCCGGAAACGAATCTCCCGGATTTTCTTCGGGTCTTCCCAGATATCCTTTCCGTCGATCCGAACCGTCCCGGAGGTCGGTTTGAGCAATCCGTTCAGGAGCTGGGCAATCGTGGATTTTCCGGAACCGGTGTGCCCCATCAGTCCGGTGATAATCCCGCCCTCGAAGGAAAGGGAAACGTCATCCAGAGCCGTCTTTTCAAACGGAGTGCCGACGGAATATTTATATGTTACATGTTCCAGGGAAATCTTCCCGCCTGTCACGGTCTCACCCAAGGGCACTCCCTCCGTTTTCTTTCGCGTACAGCAGTTTCAGTGCATCCACCGCTTCGCGGGAATGCAGAATATCATACGGAACCTCAAGGTGCGCGTCTTTGTGCAGGCGGTACATTAGTTCCGTGACCTGTGGGACATCGAGTCCCACCTCCTTGATCTTTTCCACCTGAGAAAACACTTCCCTGGGAGTTCCGTCAAGGATGAAGGAACCGTGATCCATGACGAGAACCCGGTCCGCCTGAACGGCCTCGTCCATATAGTGGGTGATGAGAAGGACGGTGATCCCCTTCTCGCGGTTCAGTTTCAGGATGGTATCCATCACCTCGGCTCTGCCCGCAGGATCGAGCATGGAGGTCGGCTCGTCGAAAACAATACAATCCGGAAGAAGCGCCAAAATCCCGGCGATGGCGATTCGCTGTTTCTGACCTCCCGAGAGCTGGCTCGGTGAGTGCTTTGCAAACTCCGTCATATTGACGGCTCGAAGAGCGGAATCAACCCTCTGTCGTATTTCCTCCGGGGGGATTCCGATGTTCTCCGGCCCGAAAGCCACGTCCTCTTCCACGATGGTTGCTACCATCTGATTATCGGGATTCTGAAAGACCATCCCGATTTTTCTCCGCAGAGCGAAGATCTCTTCCTCCGTAATGTCTTCCCGGAGCGTTTCCGTTCCGTCGATGCGGAGCGATCCGGACTGAGGGGTTAAGATCATATTGAGCAATTTGGCAAATGTGGATTTTCCGGAACCGTTGTGGCCCAGAATCGCAACGAAAGATCCTCTCTGAACAGAGAGGGAGACATTTCGAATGACGGGGGTCAAGGTTCCGTTTTCCGCCTTGTAGGAGTAACAGAGATCCCGGACTTCCAGAATCTGATCCCGCACGGCATCCGGATTCCTGCATTCCATAGCAACTATCTCCTTTCCGTTCTGAGATCCGTTTCCCACCTGGCGGAGGATCCGCAGGGGAGAACGTTTCCGGTCTGAACAACAGGGAGACCGATTTCGTCCGCGGAAACAGAACCCCCGAGACAATCCAATGACAGGTGCAGCAGATATGCCATCGTGGACGGTGAAAGGCCGGCAGTATAGGAATTCAGGAGGACAAACAGCGGCTCATCCGAGAGGACCCGCGTCACCAGATCGAGAAAATCACCGATCGAGTCCTCCAGTTTCCAAACCTCTCCGCGTGCTCCCCTGCCGTAGGACGGGGGATCCAGAATCACGGCGTCATACCGGTTTCCGCGACGGATTTCCCGCTCCACGAACTTGCGGCAGTCCTCGACGATATACCGAATCGGAGCGTCATCCAGGCCGCAAAGATGCGCGTTCATCTTCGCAGTGGCTACCATGCCTTTGGCCGCATCCACGTGAACCACCGACGCGCCCGCCCTGGCGGCTGCGACGGTAGCACCTCCCGTGTAGGCAAACAGGTTGAGAACACGAGGCTCTTTTCCTGCTTTCCTCGCGTTTCGGATCTTTTCGGAAAACCATTCCCAGTTGACGGCCTGCTCCGGGAAAAGGCCCGTGTGTTTGAACCCCATCGGGTGGATATAAAAACGAAGATCGAGCGACTCGTAAGAAACAGTCCAGGATTCCGGAAGAGAACGTATCTCCCAGTTTCCCCCTCCGGACGGACTTCTGTTATAACGGGCATTTGCGTGATTCCAGTCCGGATGGGTTCTCCGGTTCTTCCAGATTACCTGAGGATCCGGCCTCTCCAGAATATAGTCCGCCCAGCGTTCCAGACGCATTCCGTCTGAAGTGTCAAGCAGGCTGTAGTCCGTCCATCTGTCCGCTGTCAGCAATTTTCTTTCTCCTCCAGGAATCTCGGATGGAAGGATCAGTTCTGATCCTCCGGCAATCCGTCAAACAAACGCATCTGCCGGTCCGTTCCTCCGTATTTCACCTCTGTGCGGTAGGGAAGGTTCAGATGCTCGTAGGCAAGCCTTGTGGCAACCCTGCCGCGGGGAGTTCTGTTCAAGAAACCGATCTGCATCAGATAGGGTTCGTAGACATCCTCCAGGGTGATTGATTCTTCCCCGACGGTCGCGGCAAGCGTCTCGAGTCCGACAGGGCCGCCGTCATAGGCACGGATAATGGTCTCCAGCATCCTCCGGTCAACATTGTCCAGACCAAGTTCATCCACTTCGAGGGCCCCAAGCGCGTATCTTGCGATTTCCCGCGTCACAACGCCGTCTCCCTTGATCTGGGCAAAATCCCTGACGCGTTTGAGGAAGCGGTTTGCAATTCGCGGGGTTCCTCTTGAGCGGGAGGCAATTTCTCTTGCTCCGTCCTCATCGATCTCCACGCCCAGAATCCGGGCGGAACGAAGGACGATCGTGGTCAATTCCTCCGTCGTATACAGTTCCAGCTTAAAGAGAACCCCAAACCGATCCCTCAGCGGAGTGGTCAGCTGACCTGCCCTGGTTGTTGCGCCGATCAGAGTAAACTTGGCAAGAGGCAGCCTGATGGAACGGGCTGCGGGACCCTTCCCGATAATGATATCCAGAGAATAGTCTTCCATGGCGGGATACAGAATCTCCTCAACCGGCCGGGGGAGACGGTGAATTTCGTCGATGAAAAGGACATCGTTTTCCGAAAGATTGGTAAGGAGAGCGGCAAGATCTCCCTGTTTTTCAATCGCCGGTCCCGAGGTCACGCGGATATTCACGCCCAGTTCGTTTGCGATAATCCCGGAAAGAGTGGTCTTTCCGAGCCCGGGCGGTCCGTAAAGCAGGACATGATCCAGCGGTTCGCCCCGTTTCCGGGCTGCGTCAATATAGATACTCAGGTTCTCTTTAATCTTCTCCTGCCCGATATAATCCGCGAGGTGTCTGGGACGAAGTCCGATCTCGAGTTCGGAGTCCTCTTCCTTCTTTTCTTCGTCGACAAGACGGTCTTCCCAGGCCGCGTAATCTCCGCCCTCGGCGGGAATCCCATCGAGACTGTCAACGGACGGATCAAAAAGATTCTTCAACAGTCAGACACGCTCCTTTCCCCTATCCACGGTTCTCTCAGGACAGTTTTTTCAAAGCAAGCGGGATCATCTGCTCCACCGTCAGGCCTGGGTCCACCCCGCGAAGCGCTGCCGCAGACTGGGCGCGGGAATAGCCCAGAACCATCAGGGCGTTCAAAGCTTCCGACAAGGCGGAAGATGCACCGGTATCGGGTGCGCCGCCGCTGTCCTGCGCGTCGGATCCAATCTGTCCGGCCAGTTTATCCTTCAGTTCCAGAATGATACGGGCTGCGGTCTTCTGCCCGACTCCGGGGGCCCGCGCGATCGCCTTTGCGTCGCCTGTGGCCACCGCAACGGACAGCTGCTCCGCCGTCATCTGGGAAAGGATCGCCATGGCGGCCTTCGGACCCACCCCGGAGACCGCAATCAGGAGACGGAATGCCGAGAGTTCCTCCTGGTTGAAAAACCCGAACAGCTCCAGCCCGTCCTGGTAAACGTGAAGGTAGGTGAAGAGCCTGACATTCTCGTTCATTTTGGAGGAAAGCCTGGCGAGGGTGGTAGCGGAAGCGGTCATCCGGTAAGCGACACCGTGGTTGTCGATGACCGCCGCTCCCGTCTCGGTCGCGACGAGGACGCCTGAGATGTAGTAGTACATTCAAAATCCTTTCCGAAAAAAGACGGAATCGGTCGAAAAACCGGCCCGTTAGCTGAGAACCGTCTTTTTCTGGTTATAAAAACTGCGAAGCTTGGAACTGCCGGAATGCGCGTGACAGACTGCAATCGCAAGAGCATCCGCCACATCGTCGGGTTTCGGCATCTGCTTCAGCCTCAAAAGAGTTGTCACCAGCGTCATAACCTGCTGCTTCTCCGCCTTACCGTATCCCACAATTGCCTGCTTGACCTGCATCGGCGTATATTCCGCGAGATACAGCTCATGCTGGGAAGCGCAGAGAAGAATCACCCCGCGCGCTTCCGCGACCGCAATTCCGTTGGTAACGTTTTTTGTAAAAAAGAGTTCCTCAACGGCAACCTCATCGGGGCGGTAACAGTCAATGATTTCGTTCAGTTCCTCATAAATCTTTTTCAGCCGGAGTTCGACTTCCATCCCGGATTCGGTTGTTATCGCGCCGTAGGCAATCGTCCGAAATCTGGAATCGGAATAATCAACGACGCCCCAGCCGACAATGGCGATTCCGGGATCAATACCGAGAATAATCATGAAAGAGGTCCTTTCTCCATTTCTTTTCCTGTCCCCAAGCCTAGTCAAGGACACGATAGACGCCTAGCGTTGTGAACTGAGGAGTCTGAAGAGTCAGAAAAACCAGCATGGAAAGCAGATCTCCGCCTCCGACCCGGAAAATCAGATCATAGGAAAGGGTTCCCTCCCGGTAGGGTATGGTGCTCGCATCAGCACGGACGAGAGAGAGGCCATAGAGCGAAGACGCGAGGAGGACATCGGAGAGGGTTGTCGTTTTTTCGAGAATGACACGGCATTCAAAGAATAAATCCTGACGCGCATTCTCCGAAGGGATTTCAATCGTTCTGCGCAGCAGTCCGTATTTGGTAATCCTTTCCCCTTCGCGGGATGGGATTTCTGTCGCCATGACGATCCGAAGATCATAGCGGTCGATGAGATGGTAGAAGCGGAGCAGTTTCCCGTCTTCCGAGTTTTCAAGAGGAAGAATGCTGGCGGTAATCACTCCGTAGGACAGCGCCTCGCACATTCCGGCAAAATCGGAGTAATAGGTTGCCGTACAGCGGGAGAGTTGTGCCGAAAACCGTTCGTAGGCGAGGTCCGTATAGAGATTGCTCAGAAAGGCGATCCTCTCCCCTCCAGGCCTGGCATCAGCCGTTTCGGACACCGGGGAGTCTTCCCCGGCTTCTCCCAGGAGCATCGCAATCAGGGCCCAGGGGTCGAAGGGGGAATCTTCTGTCTGCGGAAACCATTCCGTTTCCCTCGCGAGAATGCGGCAGATCTCAATCCGGTCCATCATGTTGATCATGCGATTCGTCAGGACAGGGCTGGATACGGATTTTCCGGGAACACCGCCTGCCGTTCGGGTCACGGGCAGACCGCCCTCGCAGAGGAGAGAAAACCTGCCGTAGGCAGCTTCTTCCCGAACCGCTCTCAGCAGTCCGAGTTCTCCTTCCTGCGAGAAGGAATCGGAGAACAGCTTCGCTTTTTCCTGAAGAAAGGCATCCCGCATCGCAGAATTACGGAACAGCCTCTGGCGGAGGCGGCTCAAGTTATCGTCAATAATCCGAACCTGTTCCTCAAATGCGTTCTGGTCAATCAAATGGCGTTCCTCCGTTCCGAATCAAGTCACGGCAAGGGGCACTGCAACCCGAACATATTACCTTATAGTATATCATAAACCTCCCAGTTTTTCAATGGCAAACGGAAGATTTAACGGCGGATGCAAATTATTTTACAAAATCAGGCAGATGCGGATCAGAGTGCTTCGGATCACTCCCGGACCGGACATTTTCCGCAGGCAATTGACAAAAGACGGGAAGGAGACTATAATGGGGAGGCTGGGAGAACACTCCCGGAACACTACAAATTCAACGGTCCGGGAAGGAGTGACACGGTGGAAACAGCCAGTTTTGACGTCGCGGTCATCGGCAGCGGTCCGTCCGGCGCGACTTTTGTGAGAGAACTTGCACGCTCCGCTCCCTCACGGAAAATACTTTTGATCGGCCGCTTCTCAAAAGAAAAAATGTGCGGGGGCCTGCTGGCGCCGGATGCACAGAAGGCGCTCGCGCGTTTCAATCTGACTCTTCCGAAAAACGTACTGTCCGATCCGCAGATCTTTGCCGTCGAAACCGTGGACCTTTCCCTGAAAACCACCCGCCTGTATCAGCGTCATTATCTGAACATGAAACGAAAAGCGTTCGATGACTGGCTGGTTTCCATGATCCCGGAATCCGTCACTCTGATTGATGCGGACTGTACCGCGATTGTCCGGGAAGAAGGAGGGTTCCGCATCCAGACGAATGCAGGAACGTTTTTCTCCGCTTATCTGATCGGTGCAGACGGGGCAAATTCCATCGTTCGCAGTACGTTTTTTCCGAAATTGTCAAAGCAGTACGTCTCGATTCAGCAGTGGTTTGATCCGATCGGGCGGTCTTTCCCCGCCTACGCCTGCATTTTCGATCCGTCTACCAGCGACAGCTGCTCCTGGATCATTCAGAAAGAAGATGGTCTCATATTCGGAGGCGCCTTTCCGAAAAGGGACTGCAGAAAACGGTACGAAACGCAGAAACGGAATCTTGAGACGAAACTTCACTGTTCTCTGGGGACTCCCAGGCGAACCGAAGCCTGTCTGCTTTCCAGCCCGCGGAAACCGACCGATTTCCGTCTTGCCAAAGGCTCCGTCTTCCTGATCGGAGAAGCGGCGGGACTGATCAGTTCCAGCTCTTTTGAAGGAATCAGCAGTGCCATGCTGAGCGGAAAGCATCTGGCTGACGCCTTTTCCTGTGGAAAGAATGACCGAATCATTCGGCGAAAATACCGTATTTCGGTAGCGCCTCTGATTCTTAAACTGTATTTAAAAATCGGAAAGCGGTTTGTTCTCTGCTCCCCTCTCCTGCGGAAACTGATTCTGCTGACCGGTTTGAAAAGCATCAGGCGTTACCCGGGTCCGGGCTCTTCCGGCATCTGAACGTTTCCGGAACGTTCTCCCTTCTCCGCCTCCACAGCCCTTTTTATCACTTTTGCGAGAAAAGAATCCGCTTTCTGCCGTTAGATTTGTCACGAAAAAAAAAGAAAAGCTCTTGATTCTCCCTTCCTTCTCTGATATAATATCCGTAGGTGTAGTGTTTGATTTGGCCGGCTTCTTTTCATTCCCTGCAGATCCGTCCTTTTCCCGTCCTGTTGATGTACCCGGGGCGGACAGCAAAAAACAATGCACCGCAGTTCGAGAACCTCCCTGGTACGCTCTCTCGGTTTTCGTCTGCACATCCCTTGAGCAGAGCGTAACTATCTTGAAAGGACAGGATATAGCCCGACTATATCAGGAAGAACCATGATTTCACGCGACATCACCATTCAGAACAGTGTGGGTTTGCATGCACGTCCTGCCACGTTCTTCATTCAGAAGGCAAACTCTTACAGAAGCACCATTTGGGTGGAACTGGAAGACAGGCGTGTGAATGCGAAATCCCTGCTCGGTGTTCTTTCGTTGGGCATCACATCCGGAACAACGATAACGCTGATCGCAGACGGAGTCGATGAAGTAGAAGCATTGAACGGAATTGAGGAACTTGTTACAAGCGGTTTTTCTGACTGATCGCCGCTTCGCAAACGAACCATTTCGTTTGACGGTAAAGATGATAGAAGCGAGCCTTTGCAAAACAGGAATTCCGTTTTGAAGGCCCGTTTTTGTTTTAGAAATGGAAAATGTAAATTCTGACTCTGTCAGGCACCGCGAGGAGCTCCTGTCCAAACTACGGGAGAAGGCAAATCTACTTCCTCCGACACCGGGGGTCTATCTGATGCAGAACAGCCGGGGCGTCATCATTTACGTCGGAAAATCAAAGGTTCTGAAGCATCGGGTGTCCCAGTATTTTCAGTCTCATTCGGAGCTTTCTCCGAAAACGGCGAAGATGGTTTCCAGCGTGTCGGATTTTTCTTATATTCTCTGCGACTCGGAGATGGAAGCCCTTACACTGGAAAACAGTCTCATCAAGCTTCATTCCCCGAAGTACAACATTCGTCTGAAGGATGACAAAAACTATCCGTACATCCGCGTTTCCGTCAATGATCCCTACCCTACTGTTACGATGGTTCGCAAACGCGCGGGAGACGGAGCAAAGTACTTCGGTCCGTACTCTTCCGGTCAGGCGGTGAGCCGCATTCTGGCAACCATCCGGAAGACTTTCTCCCTTCCCTCCTGCAGCCGTCAGTTCCCGAGAGATATCGGGAAAGGACGCCCCTGCGTCTACGCGCAACTCGGTCAGTGCTGCGCGCCCTGTTCCGGTCAGATTTCCAGTGAGGAATACCGGGAGCGGTTTCGGGACATCTGCGCAATGCTGAGGGGGGACTACATAGAGGCCGAGGAAGAACTGACCCGGAAAATGCAGGAAGCCTCGGATTCCCTTTCCTTTGAAGCAGCGGCCGTGTACCGCGATCGGATCCAGAGCCTCTCATTTCTGCGGCAAAAGCAGAAAGTGGTTGCGGATCCGGATACGGACCAGGATATTATCGGCATCTATCGAAGCGAAATGTGCACGGTCCTTTCCGTGCTTTATGTCCGTTCCGGTGCGCTGATCGATTCCGAGAATCTCGAATTCGGCGCCGATCAGATTGCGGAAGACGAAGACCTGACCTCGTTTTTGTCCGCCTTTTACGGAAAACGCGAGTCCGTTCCGCGTGAGATTCTGATCGGGTTTCCTTTTCGGGTGGAAGAGAGCGTCTCCCTTTCCGCCTTCCTCTCCTCTCTGTCAAACAGAAAAACAATCGTCCGTGTTCCTCAGCGCGGCGATTCCAGGAAGCTCTGCGAAATGGCAAACGAAAATGCCGCGCAGCACGGGAGACAGCTGCAGCAGACGGCGGAAAAAAATCTGGGAACCGCCGTCACTCTTGCGGAGCTTCTTGCACTGGACAGCGTTCCCGAGCGGATCGAAGCGTACGATATTTCAAATCTCGGTTCCGAACACATCACGGCGGGGATGATCGTCTGGGATTCCGGAAGATTCTGCAAAAAGGACTACCGTCTCTTCTCGATTCGCGGCGCCGGGGATTCACCCGACGACTACGGATCCATGCGCGAGGCCCTTCGCCGCAGACTTGAGCGTCTGATGGCAAATGAGCCGGGCTTTGAACAGCCGCCGGATCTGATCCTGCTGGACGGCGGAAAGGCGCATGTTCACGCGGCGGAAGCCGTGATGGAGGAGTTGGGGCTCTCTCTCCCCGTTTTCGGAATGGTGAAAGACGCATACCACAAAACGCGTGCGCTGACCGACTCGGACCGGGAAATCAGCATAGCCTCTCAGCAGTCCGTTTACAACTTTATTTTCAGGATTCAGGAGGAGGTCCACCGGTTCACTCTTTCGCGCATGATGAATGCGAAGCGGAAAACCGTCCGCACATCCTCGCTGGAGAAAATCAAGGGAATCGGTCCCGCAAAGGCGCGTCTCCTGCTGGAAACGTTCGGCTCCATGGATTCCCTTGCGGGCGCATCGGAAGAGCAGCTTCTTTCCGTCAAGGGAATTCAAAAGGAACTCGCACAGGCAATTATGGATTACTTCAAGGAGAAATCAACCAGATGAGAATCATAACCGGGAAGGCACGCGGCACGAAACTCCTTTCTCCGGAAGGGGACTCCACAAGACCGACTCCGGAGAGGGTCAAAGAAGCGATCTTCAGTTCGATTCAATTTCAGCTGGAGGGGACCCGTTTTCTCGATCTGTTTGCCGGTTCCGGACAAATGGGACTGGAAGCCGTCAGCCGCGGCGCTTCTCTGGCTGTGCTCGTTGACTCTTCCGCGGAAGCGGTAAGCCTGATCAAGGAAAACGCGAAAAAGACCCGTCTCTTCGAATTCTGCCGTATCGTCCATTACCAGTATCCGGACTATCTTCGCGGATTCCGCCGCTCCGGTGAATCCGCTTTTGACTACATCTATCTGGATCCGCCGTTCCGTTCGAATCTGTATGCGGATGTCCTGGAAAGGATCTCGGAATCCGGAGCCGCCGATCCCCATACTCTCGTCATCGTGGAGAGCGAAGCGTCCGATTTGTCTGAACTCGTTCCGCAGGACTCTCTGAAGCGATATGGAATCGTTAAGACATCCAAATACGGCAGAATCAGCATTACCTGGCTGATGTTGAGAAAGGAGGAAGTCCTGTGACGGACTCATACCGTCCCTGCGTCATTCCCGGCAGTTTTGACCCGGTCACAACGGGCCATCTTGACCTGATCCGCCGCTGCACGGTTCTGTTTCCGGCAGTCTATGTCACCGTTTTTCGCAATTCCGCCAAAGACGGCTTGTTTTCCTACGAGGACCGGCTCGCCATGCTGAAACTCGCCACTTCCGATCTCCCCTCGGTCAAATGCTCCTTTGAAGACGGCCTTCTGGCCGAGTTTGCCGGGAAACTGGGCGCCGTAATTGTGAAAGGTATCCGTTCCGCCGCTGACGCAGAGATGGAAACCTATCTTTCCCTGACGACGCGCGCGATTTCCCCGGAAACGGAAACGCTGTTCCTTCCTGCCCGGCAGGAATATCTTCACCTCAGTTCCTCCTACGTAAGAGAATTGATTCGTTATGGAGGTTCCCTCCGCGGAGCGGTCCCTCCTGAAGTTGAAACCTTTATCAAAACAAGAAAAGAGGGATGACTCAATGCCGCAGCTGATGATGTTATGGAAAAACGAAGAACCGACGGTTCCGTCCAAACTCGCACCGGGTTGCAGGGTGATCGACGCCACCTGCCCGGACTACACACCCGAACAGTATGCAGATGCCTGGAATGAGATCTGCACAGAACTGAACGGGGTTCCCTGGACCAGAGAGCATTTCTTCGAAAGGCACTGGAACGCCCCGGAAATTCCGCGTGACGGGATCTTCTTTGCGGTCACCCCGGAGGGGAGGCTGTTTTCCACGGCAACCGTTCAGCAGTACCCGGATCACGCAAATCTTCACATGGTCGGAACTTCTATGGACTGCAAGGGAATGGGCGGCGGAAGAGCGGTATGCCTTGCCTGCGTCCGGTATTTTCAGTCGCACGGCATCACCCGTGCCGAACTGCTGACGGACGATTTCAGAATTCCGGCCATCAAGATTTACCTTGGCCTCGGATTTCGTCCCTATCTGTACGAACCCCACGCGGAAGAGATGAAGGCACGCTGGGAGGCTTTGGCTGACGTTCTCGGAATTCCGGAGCTCCCTGCCTACGATGATAATTCCTGCGAAGTCCTTCTGCACGCCAAAGCGGTCTGATCCCCGGCTTTTTACCATCAGGCATTCCCGGAGCGAATTATTAGAAGATTGGAGTCGGCCATGGTTAACGAAAACGTTTCTGAGAAGTTTCTCAAGGAAGGTCTCACCTTCGATGACGTCCTTCTGATCCCCGGCAAGTCCGAGATTGTTCCGAGTCAGGTCAATCTAACAACACGCCTGACCAATCAGATCTCCCTGAACATCCCGATGATGACTGCTGCCATGGACACCGTAACCGAATCCGCCATGGCAATCGCCATCGCCCGGGAAGGCGGGATCGGAATCATTCATAAAAACATGTCGATCTCCGAGCAGTGCGGCGAGGTCGTGCGCGTCAAGAGAAGTGAGAACGGCGTCATTACGGATCCGTTCTTCCTTTCCCCGGACAACACCGTGGCAGAGGCGGACGAGCTGATGGCCCGCTACCGCATTTCCGGCGTTCCGATTTGCGTGGAAGGGAAAAAGCTCGTCGGAATCATCACCAACCGTGATATGAGGTTTTTAACGGACTACAGCATTCCTATCCGTGAAGTAATGACCCACGAGAATCTGGTTACCGCACCGGTCGGAACCGATCTCGACACCGCGAAATCCATTCTCGCAAGGCATCGGATCGAGAAGCTCCCGCTGGTGGATGCGGAGGGAATTCTCCGCGGCCTGATTACGATTAAAGATATTCAGAAGGCTACAAAATATCCGAATTCCGCGAAGGATTCCAGAGGGCGCCTCCTGGTTGGGGCCGCAATCGGCGTGACAAAGGACGTTCTGGAACGCGCCGGCGCTCTGATTGAATCCGATGTAGACGTCCTGGTTCTCGATTCCGCACACGGCCATTCGAAAAACATTATCGACTGCACGAAAAAGATCAAAAATGCTTATCCGGATTGTCAGCTGATTGCCGGGAACATCGCTACCGCGGAAGCGGCAGAGGACCTGATCGCTGCGGGAGCGGATGCGCTCAAAGTGGGAATCGGCCCCGGTTCCATCTGCACAACCCGAATCGTCGCGGGGATCGGTGTTCCCCAGATTACCGCTGTCTATGACGTAGCGCGGGTCGCGCAAAAACATCAGATTCCCGTGATTTCCGACGGAGGCATCAAGTATTCGGGCGACATGGTAAAAGCTCTGGCAGCGGGTGCCGACGTGGTTATGATGGGCTCGCTCTTTGCCGGATGCGAAGAAGCTCCCGGAGAGGTTGAGATCTACCAGGGTAGGTCGTTCAAGGTTTATCGCGGAATGGGATCCCTTGCAGCCATGGAAAAGGGCTCGAAAGACCGCTATTTCCAGGACGGAAACCGGAAGCTCGTTCCGGAAGGCGTCGAAGGACGTGTTCCGTTCAAGGGTCCCCTTTCGGACACGATCTTTCAGATGATCGGCGGGATCCGGTCCGGAATGGGCTACTGCGGGTGCGGGACAATCGAAGATCTCCAGAAACGTTCTCAGTTTATCCGGATCACCGGCGCGGGTCTGAGAGAATCCCATCCTCACGACATCAGCATCACGAAAGAGGCTCCGAACTATTCCGTTTCCATCTAAAGACAACCGGTAACATCGCATCCTCTCATCAACGGCTCGCTTTCGATGCGGATCCGAAGAAAAAACGCGGAACCGCTTCGTTCCGCTTTTTGCAAAATGCCGCAGGGCTCTCCTGAAATCAGGGAGCCCTGCTTGTTTTTGTTCGGATTTGGCCTTTTCTCCCGGAGATCTTATTCCGTTCGAAGCGCGACCACCGGATCCTTTCTGGCTGCGCTGCGGGAAGGGATGATTCCGGCGAACAGGGTCAGAATCATGCTGATCAGAATCAGCAGACCCGCCACCCCAACCGGAAGTGCCGCGTTGAGCGTATGAATTCCCGTCAACGCATGAAGGATGCGGTTAATCACGAGGATCAGCAGCTCCGTGATCAGAATTCCGAGAACTCCCGACGCAAATCCAATCAGGACCGTTTCCGCATTGAAAAGATTTGAAACGTTTTTCTTGGACGCACCGATCGCACGAAGAATTCCGATTTCCTTGGTTCGTTCCTGAACGGAAATCAGGGTTATCACTCCGATCATGATGGAGGAAACGATAAGGGACACGCTGACGAAAGCAATCAGCACATAGGAGATTGCATCGATGATCGTCGTTACGGAGGACATCAGAATTCCGACATAGTCCACATATCGGATCTGCTTCAGTTCCTCCACGGAGTCATTGTACGAGGCAATCGCCTGAAGCATGCGGTCCTTCTGGGCAAATGAGGAGGCGTACAGAGAGATGGTTGAGGGAGAATTCTGATCCGCACAGCCCAGAAGAATCAGATTCTCTTCGTAACTCGTTTTTGCAAAATCAAGAACCGATTCATATAACTCGGCGCATTTTTCGTCAGAATACGAAACGATTTCTTCGTTCAGCGCCGCCGCCAGCTGTTCCGGGGATACGTCCCTCAATTCGGAGAAAACGCCGGCAGCAAATTGGGCGGTAAACTGTTGCTCAAGATAACCGCGGTACAGGGAGAGCAGATCCTCCTCCGTCATCGACGCGAGATACTCCAGGACAGCGGCCTCATCCATTTTCATCTGCATCCCGACAATCCTTGACAGGGACTGCTCGATCTGTTCTCTCGTCATGTCTGCAAGGGCGGTATCCGTTTTCTCCTGAACCCATTCTTTGGGCGGGAGGGATTTGATTTTCACATAGAGTTCCGCCTGTCTGCCCGTATCCAGTGATTCGGCGTGAGACCGAAAGGCCTCCGCCTTCTCATCCGTTTTCAGATTGCGGCCGTTTTGAAAAGGAAGTCCGGAGAAGATGTCGGTTGAGGGGTCAGCCAGCTGAGCCTTTGCGGCTTCTGTCCGGTAGGCATCTTCCAGTATTTTTACCGTCAGTTTGTATGTGTAGCCGATAAAGCCGCTGCCGGACGGAGAAACGGCATCCTCATTCGGACGGACGATGCCGACCACATGAAGGTCTGTTCCGTTATCGTACAGGTATTTTTTCCCGGGTTCGGAATCCCGCAGGTCTGAATACAGCCCGGTCTTCTCGTCAAGAACGAAGCAGTTCCCAGCGAGAACCATCCGGAAGGACTTGTCGCAGATTTCCTCGTAAGTCCACTTCTTCGTCTCGTATTCCACAGATTCCTGATGAACCGCAGCATCCATCAGGGCGTCGATTTCCTCCTGCGACTTCAAGCCGAGCGCATACAGGGTCAGATCGCTGAGTTCATTGTCATCCCCCAACATCAGAACGATCTCGTCGAATCTGGCAGGCCAGCTCCCATAGACCAGGTCGTACTGTTTCAGCGTTACCGGACTGATCAGACTCCCGTTTTCGCCCGAAAGCAGTTCGCGCCAGATCTTCCGGGAGGAGGACATCAGGGAGGAGCCCATCATACTCTGATTTCCGACAGTTCCCAGGTCCGTTCCCATATACTTCCGGATCAGTTCCACCATCAATGCCTCGGAATCCGACTGAATGATTTTCCCGTCCGCAGTTTCGGTGAAGATGAGCAGATTCGCATCGTAGGTATACTGAACCGCACTGACCGATTCCGAGAGAACGGACCCCGGCTGCGCTCTCTGTTCGTCCAGATAGGTTTTGAAGCTGGCGAGATCGTTGTCGCGAGATTCCAGTGCGCTGAGCGCATTTACCATCTCGTAAAGGGTTCCTTTTTCGTAGACTGCGTCATTTTCATGTTCGGATGAGGACTCTCCGCGTCCTGAATACGTCTCGAGCAGACTGGAGATATCAACCGTTTGCGCCTCGATCGTCAGAGGGTAGGAACTCAGGGTCTCCTCCTGGACGGAGTTAATATAGGCGGTCGTGCCATAGGAAACAGAATAAATCAGAGCAATTCCGATGATTCCGATCGACCCGGCAAAGCTGGTCAGGGCAGTCCTTCCCTTTTTCGTGAACAGGTTCTTTAGAGACAAGCCGAAAGAAGTCACGGGAGACATTGAGGGTCTCTTCTGCTTTCGGGACGGTTTTGTCTCGTCGCAGTCCGCGGATTCTTTCCGATATTCATCCTCGGTCAGGGGGTTGGAATCTCCGGTAATCACGCCGTCCAGCATCGTGATGATCCGGGTGGAATACCGTTCCGCGAGCTCCGAGTTGTGGGTCACCATGATCACCAGCCGGTCTGCCGCGATCTCCTTCAGAATACCGAGGACCTGCACACTGGTTTCCGAATCCAGTGCTCCGGTCGGTTCATCGGCCAGAATGATATCCGGGTCATTTACGATGGCCCGCGCAATGGCGACCCGCTGCATCTGTCCTCCGGACAGCTGATTCGGCTTTTTCCTCAGTTGAGAACCGAGTCCGACCCGTTCCAGTGCTTCCGTTGCCTTTTTTCTCCGTTCCTTTTTGGAAACCCCTGTCAGAGTCAGCGCCAGTTCGACATTCTGCAGAACGGTCTGGTGTGGAATCAGATTATAACTTTGGAACACAAAACCGATTGAATGGTTCCGGTACGAGTCCCAGTCTCTGTCTCTGTATTCTTTCGTCGATCTCCCGTTAATGATAAGGTCCCCGCTCGTATACCGATCCAGCCCTCCGACCAGATTCAGCAGCGTGGTTTTCCCGCATCCGGAAGGACCGAGAATGGAAACATACTCATTCTTCCGAAACGTCAGGGTAATTCCTTTCAGAGCCCTGACCGTTTCGCTTCCCGTCTCATAGTCTTTTCGGATGTTCTGCAGTTCAAGCATAGGGGGTATCCTTTCTGTGTCCTGAATTCAAGTCTCATTCGTCAGCCCGGAAATACGTGCCGCGGGCAGTCTTCGCGAAGGAGAGAGCGGCATCCAGGCCGCCGCGATTCCGCACCTGAATCAGGAGAGTCACTCTGCGCTCTTTTGCCAGATACGAAGATAATCCACAGCCATTTCGACGCGTCCGCTTCCGGCGGTTTCAGGGGGTTCGCCCTGCGTGTTCTGACATTCCAGACTCAGCACAACTTCCTCTTCCGCCGGTGAGGTTCCGCTGTAAAAATCCGTGCATGCGATGAGCAGCCCGTCGATGTAAATCCGATAAAACTCCTCGTCCCAGATCAGCGTGTAGGTGTGAAAGTCCTTGGCGTAATCATAGCCGAGATTATAGACCTCATAGAGTTCGTTGGAAAGATTGTCCTTGCCGGCGATTCCCTTTTTATTCTCAACGCCGCTGACCCAGAAGTTGCTGGTATGATAATCGGGCCCGAAGTTTTCCACAATATCAATCTCCGTACCCCCGGGGCCGGCACCGCCCTGGGAAAGATCGTCGACGTACGGGTTGGGACCCTGAAGCCAAAAGGCAGTCCAATATCGTCCGTATCTCCCGTCAGGCGCTTCGCTGCAACGGATTTTCGCCTCGAAAACGCCTCTCGCGTAGCGTTGGTTGAGTGCAACCGCGCTCCCGTACCAGCCGGCTCCGGCAGAACCGTCCGCCAAATAATCCCCGGCCAGGAAGAGGATTCCGTCCTCCAGGCGGACAAGGGACCTCTCGTTAAAATCCACCGCCTGTCCGCCCATGCGAAATCTCCATACGTCCCAGTCAAGGTCTTCCCCCTGAAACTCATCTTCAAAAACCAGAGCGTATCCTTCCCTCTCCAGTTCCGCATGGTTCAGAGTCGGGACTTCCCGATAGCATTCGGTAACCGCACATCCGAGAGACATACTTTCGCTCCCGACGGGAACCCCCATGAATTCTTCGAGGAACAGTCTCCACATGTAGGGATAAAGCATGGGAGAGGGGGACTGGAAATAAACCGTCCCGTCCGCCGTGACCCCGTAGCAGGACCTGGAGCTGTCATATTCAGGGATTCCCTCTCTCCGAAACTCTTTTCCGAAGAGGATTTCGTGATCGGAACGTCTTTCCGTAAGATACTTGTCAACCTTGATGACCTTGATGCTCCACTCCAGCCCGAGTGCGGAAAGCGCCGATTTCTCGATTCCTCTCGTAATGGAGGGACGGTTCAGTCTGGCGTACTCACCCGAACCGGTGAAATACAGCATGGGAGCGTATTCGCTCAGATCAATCCCGCAGATCGTGAAGGAACCGTCTTCCGGAGGGGTATAGACCGGTTTCGGATCTTCCGATTCCGGCCCTGACGGTTCCGTCTGTTCCGGCTCGGATTCAGCGGGTGAGGAAGAGGAGGCAGAATCTGCAGTTTCCGAAGTACCGCCTCCGGCAGAAGGGTCGGTTTCAGGGGGATTTGTTCCCGATGCGGCTGCGCAGGAAACCAGAAGGACTACGGAAAGAATCAGGGAAACAAACAGGATCAGACAGCGACGTTCAAACATTTTCTTATTGCACCTCGTAACAATTCACACGTTTCGGCTGCAGTCTCCGGAAAACCCCGGAACCCTCAGCTGATTCAGGCAAGTCCGTCCTCGCACGGTTTTCCGATCTCTCTCCGGTAACGGTAGTACAGTTCCTCCGTTGCGAGCGCCATCTTCGTCACGGAAAACGGAACTTCTTCCGGAAAAACGTACCAGGTGTCGTCCAGCGTATTGAGATCCACGCAGTCGCCGTAGCGGAACAGATATTCATACTCAATGTGGCAGGAATACAGAGAGGGAACGGTTTTTCTCATCTCCTGGGTCTGACCGTTTTCCCTTTCCACTCTGACGGTAAATCCGTTTTCATCATGGATCATGGTTCCATGACCGAGGTCGATAAACCGTTTCGCATTGGGCAGGCTCTTCACATGCACGGGGAGAAGCCCCGTCGAATAGGTCCCTGATTCAACCTCGTGCCTGACATTGTCACGCTCCCACTCGTACCAGTCCGGGATATGAGAAAACTCGGTCTCGCCGTTTTCGGCGGAGAGTTCTCCCAGTTCGCTCATCCTCCACCGTTTCCCGCAGGCATCGCAGAACAGTTCTACCCCCTCGGATCTCATCCTGTATTCCGTACGGCAGCAGGGACACTGATACAGGATCTTTTCCAGCCCCTGTGCCCGGTTCGGATCGGCAACCCGAATTCCCCGGTCCTTCTGCCACTGGAAATCATCGTACTGAAACTGTTTCACCAGAAGACGGTTGATCTCCGCCTCGCTCATCTTCTGAAGGTCCTCGGGACGGAGAAGCAGTTCCATCGTCGCTTCCGTCGGCTTCACCCCCCGTTCCCTCCTGGTATTCCAGAAAGGATGGTTGATGTGATGCCCGTGACATATCAGGGTCACAACCGGAACGTTGAGCATCTTGCACAGTCTTCCCAGCCCCCCCGGGAGAGGAGCGGTTGTCCCGCAAAGGGAATAGCGGGCCTCAGGATAGATAACTGCGATTCCCTTCTGATCGATCACGCGACGGAGATGCTTGATCAGATACAGGTCGTTGGTAAACTTCCGTTTGCAGATGCATCCGATGCTTCGAAGGAGCCATTCCCTTCCGATGAATCCGTCTATGGCCACCACGTAATTCCCGAATTTGGGGAAGGTCGCCCATCCGGAAACCTTCATATCGAAAAAGGCGTTGTGGTTTCCGAGAAGCAGATAGGGCGGCTTCAAACCCTTGATCCCGATCTTCTCAATTTTCGTCCTGTGAGCAATCACACCTGGAATGCACAGCAACCAGGCGACAGGCTTCAGAAACCACATGCATTTCCGCGGCGGTTTCTTCATATCAAAGCGAACAATCGAATCTTCCATGCTGTTTGCCCGAACCCTTAGGCCCTTTCTTTCAGTTATTCGTTTTTCAGAAGGCATCCTTTCCGTTCACTCGGCGAGACTCCGTCTGCAGGAATCTGCATGACGTTAATCGTTGTTTTGTTCCAGGAATCGGACGATGTCCGCGATTACCTGTTCCCTGCTGGTATCGTTCAGGATCTCATGTCTGCAGCCTGGATACAGGATCATTTCCGCATTCTTCCCGGCTTCTTTCAGCCTCTCGAAAACCGTCCTGACGCCTGCGCCGTATTCCCCCACAGGATCCTCTTCTCCCGAGAGCAGAAGGATGGGGAGAGAATCTCCCACCTGATTTGACCACTCCGGTCTGTTGCACTCACGGGTAAGACGAATCAGGTCCCCCATTGCGCTGGCGGTAAAGGAATAGGAGCAGAACGGATCTTTCAGATACCGCTCCCGGACTTCCGGATCCTTCGTCAGCCAGGCAACGCTCCCCTCATTGGGAAACCGTTCGTTGTACTGACCGAAAGACAGGTTGTCCAGCAAAGCGGAAACGTGTTTTTCTCCCCGGAACGTTTTCACGGCTGAAACCACGCCCGAGCCGAGTCTTGCGATCGGATTGGGGCCTCCGGTGCCCATAATTATGAGCTTCGTTGCAAGCCTCGGATATTCCGTCACGGCCAGTCTGACGACGAAGGATCCCATACTGTGTCCCATCAGATAATAAGGGAGAGGAGACGGATACTCGCTCTTCATCGCATTTCCGAATGCCGCCACGTCGTCCACGAGGCGCAACCAGCCGTCTTTCGGGGCGATGTATCCAAGCTCCGACGCGTCTTTTGCCGTTCTTCCGTGGCCGAGATGGTCGTAGCCAAAGGCAAGGTACCCCTTTTCGGCCATTGTTTTGAGAAAGCCGTCGTATCTTCCGATATACTCCTTCATACCGTGAACAACATGAAAAAACGCCTTGGGAGCTCCGTCCGGAAGATAAACCGTCCCGACCAGCTCATGCTCCCCGTCTGAGGACAATACTCTTTTTTCTCTGACTTCCGCCATGACACCCCGTCCTTTCTGTTACTTCCCGGAATCCGATAAAATGCAGCGGATCGCGCGATGCCACCCTTCCATCTTTCTGTCCCGCTCAGAAGGGTTCATCACCGGTTCGAAGGAGACTCCCTCCTCGCTGAGTCTGCGGATCTGATCTCTGCTGTCGAAGAAGCCCGTCGCCAGACCGGCCAGAAAGGCGGCGCCAGCGGCAGTCGCTTCCTGATTGGCGGAGCGAAAGACTTTCGTTTGCGAGATATCCGCCTGAAACTGCATCAGAAACGAGTTGGCGGAAGCACCCCCGTCCGCTTTCATGCAGGGAACGGCTTCTCCACTGTCTTCCGCCATGGCAGACAGCAAATCCGCCGTCTGATAGGCGATCGACTCCAGTGCCGCCCGGATAATATGTTCCCGTTTGGTGCCGCGCGTGATTCCCGTAATGATGCCCCTCGCGTGCATATCCCAATACGGTGCCCCCAGACCTGTAAAAGCCGGGACCACATAGACCCCTTCCGTGTCTTCCACCTTTTTCGCGAAGTACTCGCTGTCCCTGGCCTCATGAATCAGGTGCAGCCCGTCCCGAAGCCACTGAATCACGGCGCCCCCGACGAACACGCTCCCCTCGAGGGCATACTCCAGGGGTTTTCCCGCTTCCGTTGCGGCTGCCGTCGTGACCAGCCCGTGAGAGCTGAGGACCGGCTTCGTTCCGGTGTGCGAGAGCAGAAAGCAGCCTGTTCCGTAGGTTGTCTTCGCATCACCGGGAGAAAAACACCCCTGACCGAACAAGGCGGCCTGCTGATCTCCCGCGATTCCGCAAATGGGAATCTCAGCTCCCATGATCTGGACGGTTCCGTACAACTCGCTGCTGCTCCGGACTTCAGGAAGCATGCAGCGGGGAACGTCCAAAACGGAAAGGAGTTCCTCATCCCAGTCACCCGTATGAATATTGTAAAGCATCGTCCGGGAGGCGTTGGTTCGGTCTGTCACATGAACCCTGCCCTCCGTCAGCTTCCAGACCAGCCAGGTATCCACCGTACCAAACAGGAGGTCTCCGTTTTGCGCCTGTTCTCTCGCGCCCGGAACGTTGTCCAGAATCCATTTGATTTTCGTCCCGCTGAAATAGGCGTCCGGACGCAGTCCCGTCTTTTTGCGGATCAGTTCGGAATATCCTTCTCTTTCGAGCTGTTCGCAGAGTTCAGCCGTTCTTCTGCACTGCCAGACTATGGCGGGAAACACCGGTTTCCCGGTCCTGCGATTCCAGACAATTGTGGTCTCTCTCTGGTTGGTAATCCCGATCCCGGCTATCTCTCTGGGATCGATTCCACTTTTCGCAACGCACTCCATCATGGCCGCAAACTGATTGCCGAAAAGATCCATGGGATCCTGTTCGACCCATCCCGGTCTCGGATAGCTTTGGGCAATTTCCTGTTGGGAAACACTGACAGGACGGACAGCACGGTCAAAGAGAATCGCCCGAGCGCTGGTGGTTCCCTCGTCCAGCGCCAACAAATACCGACTCACGTTCACAATCTCCTCTCAGCAGTTCACTCTGAGACGATTGTAACACAAGAATCAGAAAAAGTAAATGGTGTTATGAGAAAAATCCCTCTTCACGGCAGATCCGCCAGGCAATGCGAAGAGAGACAGCATAATCCCGGTCTGCCGAAAATGCAGCAGACCGGGATTCCATTTCTTCGACGACTCTGTCAGACTGCTCCTCCCGTCAGATTTCCTCTCAAACAATCTGACGGGTATCCGTCTCACACCGTCTTCTTCTCTTTTACGGACAATATGACTCCGTCTCCGATCTCAGATCCTCTCCGAGATTGCAGGTATAAATCCATTCGATCCGATCGCCGTCAAGGCAGACATACTGACCGCAGCCGATCATGGGGGATTCTCCGTTCACCTCGTACATCCAACCGGAGAGGGGCCCGTATTCCTGTTCGTAAAGATATCCGATCCCGCGAATATAGGCGGATTCGGCGGAACCTGTTTTATCCAGGGCAATCCGGCGGGCCGCGGTCACTTCAGACAGCACCGTGTAGACGGTGTCTCCGAGGCGGATCTCCCACTCCGTCTCCGCCAAAAGAATCCCGTCGTCCGGAACAACGGGGCTGCTCCGGTCCTCGATGGTGTCGCACCGGATAGAAATGGTAACGACCCCGACGGGCTCCGCTTTTTCGGCTGTTGCGGACGCATAGTACTCTTCCGGAAGCTGAATTCTCGCAAGGAGAAGAAGGACTGCCAGCCCCGTGCATCCCGCCAGGATGATCAGATAGTTTTTGACAGTCCGCTTCCCGCGGAGGAAAAGAATCACGCATGTGACGATTCCGGCTCCAAAAAGAAAGAGAGAGGCCCAAATTCGGATTCGGTCCCAGCCGGAAGAGTTCTCATGAACTTCCGGCTCTTCCTGTGCGGAAGGCTCTTCCTTTTCCGATTGAGGTTCGGTGTCACTTTCCGGTACGGGATCAGTCTCCCCGGGTTCAGCCCGGGTCTCCGGGCGGTCCAGAATGTAAAAGGGGGATTTTCCTTCCGCCATCCTCAGATAGGCAATCAGTGCAGAGAATACCTGAACGGTCGCAGTTTGATTCGACTCTCCTCCTTCGGTATGCGAATAAGAGCCGTCCGAAAGCCGGTACCGTTCCAAAACATCGAGCAAATCCTCTCCGTCCTTCCGGAACCGCTCATCGGCCGTGCAATCGATGCCGAGAGAAGAGAGCGCAAGAATCACCTGAGCCGTACTCTCCGCCGATTCCGCTCCGAAGCTGGAAAAACCGCCGGACGGATTCTGCCTCAGCGAGAGGAACTCTACCGCATGGTCCACAGCCTCCCGGACCTCGGGAAATTCGGTGCAGGACGGAGCAAGCGCCTGAATCGCCATTGCCGTCACATCGACGTCTCCCATGGTTCCGAACACAGCCCAGCCGCCGTCTTCGGTCCTAAGCGAGAGCAGCTGCCCGCACGCCTCGGAGAGCGAACAGGTCTCTGAGGCGATCCCGTTGTTCAGAAGATGAATCCCGTAGATCCAGCTCATGACCCCCTGGGCGCCTATCGTGTCCTGGATCTCCAGCTCATCCTCCACATCCTCCAGACCGCATGCGAAAAGAGTCAGGGCATATTTCTGCCATGAGGTCGGAGAGGGATTGCTCTCCGTCTGCCTGAGGCTGGTCAGCAATGCGTCGGAATACCCGGAATAATCCAGTTCCTTCCACTGACGCAGCGCGATCACAAACCATTCCGAACCGTTTCCCGCTGCATCCAGCAGGGGTCCGTCGACCCACTCCTGCGGAGTCAGGACCCCGGCCCTTTGCAGCTGACCGTTCAGAAGTTCTTCACACAGGAAGGCAGCCTGCTCTGCCTTGCCGTCCGGAATCTCCCCTGCGCCGCTGACCGGGCAGAGGGCGGAAACCGCAAACAGAAAAAGCAGAAGCAGAGCTGTGCAGATACGTTTTTTCATGATAACAGGCAAAAGACAGTCTTACCCGTCTTCAATCGTTGACGCCTCTCTTTTTGCCGAAAGAAACGAGAACGCCTGCGGAAAGAATCAGAACAACGGAAACCGCGACGAGGGAAGAGTCTCCGGTTTTCGGAGGCTGTTCGGCAGAAGCCGCCGTGATCTCGACGGAGCAGAGGGGCGCGACCAGATTCTGCGTCTCGGAAGAAGCGCTGATCCAGTGGCTGCCGGCCGCCGTCAGGG
Organism: Clostridia bacterium; assembly: GCA_017612655.1. Classification (GTDB taxonomy): domain Bacteria; phylum Bacillota; class Clostridia; order Oscillospirales; family CAG-272; genus RGIG3925. The sequence continues at coordinate 26,209 of JAGAFM010000086.1, forward strand.
ACAGCGTCACCTTTCCGTCCTCGCCGGTCGTGTACGACGTCGGTTCATCGTCCACCAGAATGGTTGCGCCGGAGACAGGGGCCGCGGACATGTTGTAGTTTTCATCATAAGCGTAAGCCTGTAGAGTAAGAGAAACGGACTGTCCCGCTTCTGCCGACTGATCGCCCTCGGCAAACCAGCAGAACGTATCGCTCCATGCCGTCAGATCCGTATAGACAAAGGCAGTTACGCGATCGCCGTCCTGAATCGGATCCGCCAGACTCCACGCGGCGACATTGTTGACGTAATAACCGTATCCTCCCCCGTTTTCCGTTCCGCAGAGTTTTGTCAGGGAAAGACCGTATTCTCCGATTTCTGCGCCGTAAGCGGCTGCGGCGCCTCCCTCAAACAGCGCCTCATGTGCGGCAAACAGAGCATCGGATATCGTCAGCGAGCCGTCGGCGTCGGAATCCGTCACCTCAAAAGGCTGATTCCGGGAGACAAAGTTCCCTTCCGCATCCAGCAGCGTGACGAAGACGGTGGGAGCCTCAGGGGAAGAAGCGCCAACGGTAGGTATCTCTTCCTCGGGGGAAAGATCATCCGCAGAAGCCGCAACCAGAAGAGATCCGGTCACAAGAAGCAGGGAAAGCAAGACAACGAGTACTTTTTTCATGACAACCTCCAGTTTAACAAAAATCTATCTCAGAGAAAAACGGCCGGTGTCAGGGATTCTCTTTGCTGAACAAACCGTATTTCTTCTTGAGCCGTTCCAGCTTTTCTCCGAACGGTTTGGAGAAAAGAAGCAGAAAAAGGACATTTGATACCGCGTAGACGGCAGTCATGCCGGCGGAAGTCAGAACAATGGATCCGTATCTGGACAGAGTAAACGATCCTTCCATCCAGAGGGTAGACCAGATATCCATCGTGAAAGAATAGAACAGTCCGGCAAGAGCGCCGAAGAGGCACAGAAGGAAGCGCGACCGTTTCAACGGGGCGGACATCACCCCTGCTAGAAATCCGATCATTCCCCAGGAGAACATCTGAAACGGCGTCCAGGGTCCCTGACCGAAATAGAAATTCGAGATCACTGCGGAAAGCGATCCGACCGCGAATCCGGCTTCTCTCCCGAGATAGACCGCCGCGAGAATCGTAATCGCGGTTACCGGCTTGAAACCCGGAAGCCAGGCGAAGAGAAACCGTCCTGCCGCTGAAAGCGCAACCAGGGCAGCCAGGGCAGTCAGTTCTCTGGAAGTGTTTTCGCGCCGTTCAAAGGAGTAGAACAAGGGGACGCATGACAGAACCGCAACACAAAGGGAGGTAAAGGCATAGTGTTTCTCCCGGAACACCAGGGTCCCGATTGTCATCAGCACGGGAATCAGGATCAGCCACAGGACAAGGGTGACGATCGCCTTTGCGCGTTTATTCACGGCGCTCACCCTCCCGCTTTCCGTTTCTTCTGCAAAGCGAGACGACTTCCTCACAGGAAACCGCGTTCCGGAAATGATTTCTGGAGATCCGATTTGCGGCCGTGGTATAGAAGGTATTCCCTGCAAAGAATTCGGCAGCGGGTGCGCTGGAAAGGATTTCTCCGTCAAAGAGGATTCCGCAGCGATCCGCGACGGAAGCGGCGAACTCCACGTCGTGCGTGACCGTGACTAGCGTCACCCCGGTTTTCTTCCACTCGTAAAACAGATTCGCAAGAATTCGCTTCCCGTGAGCGTCTATGCCTTTGGTCGGCTCATCCAGCAGAAGGATTCTCGGCGACTGGAGAATGAGTTTGGCCAGGGCGGTCTTCTGCTGTTCCCCGCCGCTCAGATCGTAGGGATGGCGGTCCAGAAGCCGGTTCAGTCCCAGAAGATCCGCAACTTCCCGTATGCTCTCCCGGGCGGAATCGCCCGAAATCTCCATCATTCGGCACATGGACTCGAGTTCCAGCTCCACCGTCTGCTCCAGAAAAACGGAACTGATATCCTGCGGGAGTCTGGCAAGAGTATGCCGGTAGAGGGAGTTTCCGGAAAAGGACTGCAGTTTCCTGCCGAGAACGGAAACGGATCCCCGGTAAGGACGAATGAGACCGGACAATAAACGCAGAAGCGTGGTTTTTCCCGAACCGTTTCCTCCGAGGATACAGAGGTGTTCCCCGCGATGAACGGATAATGAGAGTCCGCGAAGAACGTCCGGGGATTCCTTTTCGAAGCGGAACCAGAGATCCCGCGCCTCCAGGACGGGCTCCCCGTCGAAGGGGGCAGCCTCCCGCGGCACGGTGTCGAAACGGTTCCCGTACGTCCCGGAAAGAAAGAGGCTTCCCTCCCGAACCGTCAGAGGGGCATCTCCCTCTTCACCCAGCTGATAGAAAATCCGCATGGAAGAGGGGAGACTGTCGAACATGGGGTGGTCCGAGAAACTTGAGAGTTGTTTCCCGACTTCCGCCGGACTTCCCGTACAGAGAATCCGTCCCTGTTCCATGAGAACAACCCGGTCGGAAAGCGGGAAAACCTCATCCAGACGATGCTCCGCGATCAGGATGGTCAGTCCGAGTTCCCGGTTCAGTTTTTCGAGCGTCTGCAGGAAGGCGGAGGCGGAAACCGGATTCAGCTGCGCGGTCGGTTCATCCAGGAGAAGGATGTTCGGCTCCATCGCCATGACGGAAGCCAGATTCAAAAGCTGCTTTTGCCCGCCGGACAGCTCCGCCGTCTTTTTGTGAAACCACTCCTCAATTCCGAAAAAGCCGGCGATCTCCGCAACCCTGCGGCGGATTCTCCCGCTTTCCCATCCGAGGCTCTCCAGTCCGAAAGCCAGTTCGTGCCAGACTTTGTCCGTCACAATCTGCGTCTCCGGATTCTGTCCCACAAACCCGAGCCGCGCTGCGCACCCCCTGTCGGGATAATCCCGGAGCGGTTTCCCTTCCAGAAAAATCTCTCCCTCCAGTTTTCCATAAGGGGCTATCTCACGCTTAATCAGTTGGAAAAGAGTAGTTTTTCCGCAGCCGGATTCCCCGCAGAAACAGACGAATTCGCCGGGTTCCACCGCAAGGCTGAGCCCGTCTATCGCTTTATTCTGCTCCTGAGAATAGGAAAAACTCAGATTCTGGATCTGTAGAAGCGCCACAGCAGATTCTCCTTTCCCTCCAGAAGAACCGGAAGAAGACAAAGAACGGAAAACAGCAGAATTGCCGCCGAAGCCAGGAGATCCGGCTTCGAGAGAACGATACTCGGGAAGAACTGGTAGGAAAGCCTTCCCGTAATCATGGCACAAAGGACACCCGCATCCAGCAAAAGGAGAAAAGCCAGCAAAACAGCATCTCTTCTGCGGAACCGAAACAGGGAAAACCGGGTCCGTCCCGGGAGTCCGTACCCTCTGGCACGCATGAAGGTCCCCGTTTCGACCGCATTTTCCAGGATCCAGGTTACGGTTGCCGAAAAAACCCGGACGGTCCCCCTCCAGCGACTGGTCCAGACATCCTCTGTGTACAGTCCCAGAGATTTCTGCGCTTCGCGGATCGACTGAGCCTTCTGGCGGATCCGGGGGAGAAAACGCAAAGCCGTGGAAAGAACCAGCGCCAGCTTCGGCGACAGTCTGCCGAACAGATCAAGAAGTTTGTCTTCCGTCATGATCTCTTTCAGACAGCGAAACCAGAAGAAAACCGAAACCAGCATCACTCCCAGATTGATTCCGTACAGAAGAGATTCCAGGGTAAGGGGGTCTCCGTTCAGGAAAATCAGGGGCGTCGCCCCGTTGTGGGAAACCAGAGGATTTACCAGTGTAACAAGGAGGACAAAGCAACAATAGGGAGCAACCGCCCGAAAGGAGCGGACCGCGGGACAAATCCGGAAGCAGAACAGAACCCCGCCGATCAGGGAGATTCCCGTCAGAACCGGATTGCCGGAAAACATCGCGAAAAACAGAACGGAAAAGAAGAAAAAGGCAGAAACCAGAGGATGGCAGTCTGACAGTCTTGGCATTCGGGTTCCCTCCCTTTCCGCGTTCCGCATTTTTCGCCCGCCGACACTCGTCAAAAAGAAAAAAGTGAAGCCGGAAGATCGCGCATCGCGGCGATCCGCTGGATTCACTCTTCGCACCAAAGAGGCAGAATTCCACAGAAGATACGGCAGGGGTCCTGACTTATGATGGGGCAGAAAGCCCGAAAGCAACAGATCCCTCCTGCAAAAATAGCAAAGAGACTGCGCTCCTCCCGTCAAATACAGTAATGGCGGTTGCTCCGGATTCGAACCGGATTACCTTTTCATCTACTCAGTTAACAACTTTTCAAAACCGTATCTTCCCGACATTATTCTTTTTTCCGGGGAACAGTATAGCACGGCGGGTTCAATCTGTCAAGTCCGAGTTTTGATCTTCTGAAGAATGCCTTTCCGGGACTCGCATCCCTGATGCGGTCCGAACGGAAGCGCCCGGGGAAAGTTCTTCCCGATTTTCGAAAATCCCTTGCTTTTTTCCCTGTCATTTGATAGAATGTTTGCTGTCCGAAAAGCGGTTGCGAAATTCCATGCAGCCGTATTTTCAACTGAACAACGACGGGGCATTCGCCGCCGGGAAGATCTGCTTTTCGCACGGAAAGAAGGCGAGATCGGATCACGGAAAACCCTTTGGACGGATTGGCTCCGGGAGGAGGTCTGGAATGAGAGCAGTAACAATCGGCGGACACGATCTTTCCGCGTTTCGGATTGTCCTTCCGAAAGAACCGAAAGGCGCGGAAAAAACCGGTGCAGCCTTTCTGCAGAAAGCCCTGCTTCAGTCCAGCGGGCTTGTCCTCCCCGTCGTCTCCGAGCCGGGGGAGCATAACATCTTCATCGGTGGAGAGAGACATTCCGAACGAATCCGCTGGGACGGATTCTGCATACTGACGGACGATCGCAATCTGTATCTGTTCGGCAACGAGGAAAGGGGCACGCTCTATGCCTGCTACGAATTTGCCGAATCCAGACTCGGATACCGTTATTTCGCTGTCGGAGTCACCCGCATCTCCCGCGAGGGAGAGGTTCAGGTTCCGTCCGGACTGGACGAAATCCACAATCCAGGATTCGAGGTTCGCCGGGTATCCTGGGCGGATCTCGCCTATGATCCGGAATTCGCCTCCCATGCGCGCGTCAATTCCCATCTGGAAGCTGACATGGAGGCATACGGGGGGACGGTCTACGACTTCATCCCCTGCCATACTTTCTACCAGTATTGTCCCGCGGACGAGTATTTCCGGGAGCATCCCGAGTACTACTCCGAGCGGGGCGGAAAACGAATCCCGTGCCGGGACGCCGGAGGACCCGGTCAGCTCTGTCTGACCAATCCGGATGTCCTCCGAATCGTCACAAACCGGATTCTGGAAGAGCTCAGGGAACATCCCGAGCGGAAACTGATCGACTTTTCGCAATGCGACTGCGGCAATTACTGTCAGTGCGAAAAGTGCGCGGCAGTAGATGCGGAAGAGGAGAGTCCCGCCGGAAGCATCGTCCGGTTCGTCAATGCGGTGGCGGAATCGGTGGAGCGCGAGTTCCCGGATGTTCTCGTTCAGACTTTTGCCTACGAATATTCCGTGAAGCCGCCGAAGTTCACGAAAGCCAGGAAGAACGTCCTGATCCGCTACTGCACCTACGACGCCTGTTTCCGGCACGCGCTGGACGACACGGACTGCGAGATCAATTCCGCAACCGTTCGGCCGGAAATGCTCGGCTGGAAGGAGCGCTGCAGTCAGCTCTCCCTGTGGGACTATCTGTCCAACTACAACTGCTATCTGGCGCCGTTTCCGAATCTTTACTCTCTCTGGAAAAACGCTTCGTTCTACGCGGAATGCGGGGTCCGTCATCTGTACGAATCGATGGACACTACCCATTCCACGACCGGGCCTTACGGGGATCTGAAGACCTATCTGGCCGCAAAACTCTGCTGGAACCCAACCGTCAGCAAAGATGATTACCTGATCTGGATCGATGAATTCCTGGAGGCCTTCTACGGACCGGGATGGGAAGACATTCGCTCGTATCTGAAGCTGGAGCTTGAGACCACGGAAGGACGCTGCTTTACCTGCAAGGAGCCGATCGACATCTGCTTCCTGTATTACAAAACCATTCCGGAGGTACCCAATCTGAAGCGCTTCCTTCGGAGGAGCTACACCGCCAAGCCGTATCAGCCGGTATATCCCAACCACGCGCTGTCCCGCCTTTGCGAGCGTCTGGACGAGGCAAAGGGCTGTTTTGACCGGGCCTATGAAAAGGCGGAAACCGATTTGCAGCGATACCGGATCAAACGGAGCAGGATCGCTCTGACCTATCTGGACCTGTTCTGCACCGAACACGACGAAACTGCCATGACCCCGACGGAGCGAAACGCCTACGAAGCGGAAGTGGAACAGTTCTACCGGGACAAGAAAGCTTACAACTACTACTACAACATTCACACCGAATTCATGAGAAACTGAGGTGCCCGAATCGTGAGAACACTGTCGATCTGCGGAATCCCGGTCCGGTTCTTCACCCTCGTGATCCCGTCCTTCCCCGATCCGGCCGTTCAGACCGCGGCGCGTTTTCTTCAGGATTCGATCCGCAGATCCTGCGGGATCGAACTCCCCGTCCGAAACGAAACCGCCGAGCATGGAATCTACCTAAACTCGAGCGGTCCCTGCGATCAGATCAGATGGGACGGATTCCGGATTCGCACCGACGGCGGAAACCTCTATCTGGACGGGAATCTTCCGCGCGGAACGCTGTACGCTTCCTTCGATTTTGCCGAGAGGTTTCTCGGCTACCGCCACTTTGCGCATGAAACCGAAGTAATCCGGACGGACGGCGAGGCGGACGTTCCGCCGTTTTTCGACCGGATCGACAACCCATCTTTTCAGGAACGCCGCTCCAACTGGTACTGGTTCGAAAAAGACCCTGCCCTTCACGCGCACTGCAGAATCAACACCGATCCGAAGTTCGGCTGGGAGAAAACCCCGGCCGAGTGGGGCGGATCTCTGGCTGCGCCTTCCTCGTGCCATGAACTCTGGCGCTTCTGCCCGGGCAGCCTGTACTTTGAAACGCATCCAGAGTACTTCTCTTTGGTGGACGGTGAGCGGATCCCCTGCAACGACAACTACGGTCCCGGCCAGCTGTGCCTGTCCAATCCGGACGTAATCCGGATCGTTACGGAGAATGTACTGAAGGAGCTGAGGAATCACCCGGATCTTCCGCTGGTCGAACTGTCCCAGTCAGACAACGGGAACTATTGCCGGTGTCCCTCCTGCGCGGCGATCGACCGGGAAGAGGAAAGCCATTCCGGCACGCTGATCCGGTTTCTGAACGCGGTCGGGGAGTCGGTGGAACGGGAATTCCCCTCCGTTCTGCTCCGCACGTTTGCCTACGGATATTCCACAAAGCCTCCCAGACATACAAAAGCCAGAAGGAACATCCTGATCCGGTTCTGCACGTTTGAAGCCTGCTTCCGGCACGGGATCTCGGACCCGTCCTGTCCGACGAACCGGGAAAGAACGTTTCCGGAAATCACCGCCTGGGGAGAAGCCTGTTCCCAGATGTCAATCTGGGACTACGCAGCGAACTGGAACTGCTACATCGCTCCCTTCCCGAATCTGATTTCTCTGAGAGAAAACGCCCGTCTCTATCAATCCTGTCATGCAACATCCGTTTTCGTGGAAGACTGCAGCGGCAGGTATCAGGGAGGAATGCACCCCGATCTGAAGGCCTATCTGATCGGGAAGCTCCTCTGGAACGCCTCCATGAGCGAAGAAGAGTACCGTACGCACATTGACGAGTTCCTGGAGGCCTTCTACGGTCCCGGCTGGAAATCCATCCGGCGGGTCATCGAAATCGAGCATGAAACGACCGCCGAACGGTGCTTCAGCTGCTCCGAAAACCTGGATTACTGCTTCGTTCCTTTCGAAACCGACCCTCCCGTTCCGGGGCTCGTCGAATTCCGCAGACGAAACTACAGGGTTTTTCCTTTTCAGCCATTTCTCCCCGACCACGCCCTGACCGAGTTCGTCCGTCACATGGACGAACTGACGCGGCTGTTCGGAGAAGCGATGGAACAGGCGGAAACGGATCAGCAGAGGGATCATATCCAGAGAAGCCGGTTTTCCCTTTCCTACGCGGAACTGTTCGGGAGCGGACATGTCAAGCGCGAAATGACAAAAGAGCAGCGGAAGGAACACATTCTCGCGGTCGAGCAGTTCTGCCGGGATAAGGACGCCTACGGAATGGCTTACAACATTCAAACCGAAGTCAACGGCCATTGAGAAGGAAAAGGGAGACACAACCATGAGAAAGCTGACAATCTGCGGAGTCCCCCTGGAATCCTTCTCGGTCGTTCTGCCCCCTAACCCGCCGGCCGCCGTACAAACCGCCGCGGACTTTCTCCTGTCCTCTTTTGAAAAAAGCTGCGGGGTCAGACTTCCCGTTACGGAAACCGCGGAGGAACACGGCATTTTTGTGGGAACAGGCGTCCCCTGCGATGCCGTTAAATGGGACGGATTCCGGGTCCGCACAGACGAACGCAGCCTCTTCCTGGACGGCAATCATCCGAGAGGCACTCTCTACGCCGCCTACGATTTTGCGGAGCGTTTTCTCGGATACCGGATGTTCGCTCCGGATACCGAAGTGATCGCATCCGACGGAACGGCGGACGTCCCCCCGGGCTACGACCGGGTCGACAACCCGTCTTTCCGCGAACGGATCAGCGACTGGGCTGCCTATCAGAAGGATGAGGCTTTTGCCTCCCACAGCCGACTGGTAACTCTCTCCGGAAAGTTTGCGGAAGCTTACGGAGGGACCGACGCTCCGTCCTGGGGATGCCACACTCTTGCTTCCCTGTGTCCCGCGGAACTGTATTATCAGGACCACCCGGAGTATTATGCGCTCCGGGACGGGGAGCGGATCCCCTGCAGGGACGGCTCCGGACCCGGGCAGCTGTGTCTCACCAATCCCGACGTACTCAGAATCGTTACGAACAATGTCATAAAGATTCTGAGAGCAGATCCGAGCCGGGAACTGGTCGAGGTCTCACAGGCAGACAATCAGTCTTTCTGCCAATGCGAAGCCTGCGCTGCAATCGACCGCGAGGAGGAGAGCCACTCCGGAACCCTGATCCGCTTTGTCAACGCGATTGCGGAAGCCGTCGAGCCGGAATTTCCGAAAACGGTGATCCGAACGTTTGCCTATCAGTACACGAGCAAGCCCCCGAAACACACAAAAGCCAGGAAAAACGTTCTGATCCGGTACTGCACCATTCACGCGTGCTTCCGCCACGCGATCGACGACCCGGACTGCGGCACTAACCGGGAGCAGGTATTCGGGGAAATGAAGCAGTGGGGCTCCATGTGCGACCAGATGTCCGTCTGGGACTATGTGATAAACTGGTGGTGTTACCCCGCACCCTACCCGAACCTGATTTCTCTCCGGGAGAACGCCCGGGTATTCGACGAATGCAAAGCGGTGAGCGTCTTTGAAGAAGACGCCTCGGACGTCAATCAGGGCGGGATGCATCCGGAGCTGAAAGCCTACCTGATCGGCAAGGTTCTCTGGAATGCCCACATGAGTCAGGAAGAGTACGACCGCCACATCGACGAGTTTCTCGCCGCCTATTACGGCGACGGATGGAAATCGATCCGCAGAATCATCGAACTGGAGCATGCCTCAACCGCATGCAGGTGCTTCAGAGATCTTGAGCCGATCGATTTCAATTACATCACCTACAAAGTCGAACCGGAAATCCCCTGGATCCGGGGCAACTGGCGCCGAAACTACCGGCCCCTTCCCTATCAGCCGGCCGTTCCAGGGCACCCCCTGGCAGAATTCCTGAGTCATTCCGAGGAGATCCGTTCCCTGTTTCGGGTGGCGACGGACGCGGCGAAAACGGAACTCCAGCGGGAGCATATCCGCAGGAGCAAGCTGTCCTTCGACTACGTGGATCTGTTCTGCAGCCCCCACGACCGGTCCTCCATGACGGAAGAAGAGGCCGCTGCCTACGAAGAAGCCGCCGACACGTTTCTCTGCGATTTTGACAGATACGGAATGGCGTACAATCTGGATGTCTGGTGGGAAAGAAAAGGGAGAGAAGAGGATCTGTCCTGACCGCCGCGGAAGGAACGCCCCGGGCTATACCGGGCCGGAACTCCTACCGCCTCACGTTTTCTTTTCCCGTCTCCTCTATCCGTATCGAATAGGAGGCCAATATGAGAAAACTGACAATCTGCGAAACCCCTCTCGAACAGTTTACGCTGGTTCTTCCCCGTGAGGTTCCCCCCGCCGTCCGGACTGCTGCCGACTTCCTGCTGAAATCGTTCGAGGAAAGCTGCGGAGTCATACTTCCGGTTTCGGAATCCGCGCCGGAACACGGGATCTTTCTGGGAACAGGATCCCCCTGCGAAGCCGTAAGATGGGACGGATTCCGGATCCGTACGGATGACCGTCACCTCTACCTGGACGGAAATATCCCGAGGGGCACTCTCTACGCTGCCTACGATTTTGCGGAGCGTTATCTGGGATACCGGTCGTTTACGCCGGACACGGAAATCATTTCCTCGGAAGGAAGCGCAAGTCTCCCGTCCGGGACCGACCGCATCGACAATCCCTCCTTTCAGGAAAGGCTGAGCGACTGGTACGCATTCAGCGATCCGAAACTCGCATCCCGGTTCCGGCTGTTCAATCTTCATGAGATTCCCGAAGAATACGGCGGTTCCGGAGCGCCTTCGTGGTCCTGTCACAGCATGGCGAGTCTTTGCCCGTCTGACCTCTATTATGAAGAACACCCCGAGTATTACGCTCTGGTGGACGGACAGCGAATTCCCTGCAGAGACGGCGGTGGGCCGGGCCAGCTTTGCCTGACCAATCCGGATGTCCTGCGCATTGTCACGGAAAACGTTCTCCGGCAGCTTCGGAAGAATCCTCATCAGCGTTGCGTCGAAGTCTCCCACTGCGACAACCAGAACTATTGCCGCTGCGAACGCTGTGCCGCCGTTGACGAGGAGGAAGGCAGTCACTCCGGAACCATGATCCGGTTCGTCAACGCGGTAGCAGAGGCCGTGGAACAAGAGTTCCCGGGGGTTCTCGTCCGAACCTTTGCCTATGAGTACACGATCAAGCCCCCTAAGATCACAAAGGCGAGGAAAAACGTCCTGATCCGCTACTGCACCTACGACACCTGTTTCCGGCACGGGATCGACGATCCGAACTGCAAAGTCAATCGGGAAACCACCTACCCGGAAATCCTGGGGTGGAAGGAAAAAAGCTCCCAGCTGTGCATCTGGGACTACGTCACAAACTGGGACTGCTTCCTGGCGCCGTTTCCGAATCTGGTCTCCCTGCGGGAAAACGCCCGGTTTTTCGCGGACAGCAACGTAACCAGCGTTTTCGAGGAAGACCAGTCTTCCATCCGGCAGGGCGGCATGCACCCGGAGCTGAAATCCTATCTGATCGGAAAACTCCTGTGGAACGCCCGGATGAGCGAAGAGGAATACCGCCGTCACATCGACGAATTTCTGGAAGCCTACTACGGACCGGGATGGAAATCGGTTCGGAGAGTGATTGAGATCGAGCACGAAACCACCGGGGGCCGCTGCTTCGGCTGCAAAGAGGAACTGGATATCTGCTTTGTTCATTACGTGACTTATCCCCCGATTCCCGGAATCAAGCAGTTCCTTCGGCAGAACTACCGCGCCTGCGCGTTTCAGCCGATTCTTCCGAATCATGCCCTGACCGAGTTCTGCACCCGGATCGAAGAATGCCGCAGGCTTTTCGGGGAGGCCCGCGAGGCGGCCCAGACCGACCTTCAGAGGGAACATATCAGACGGAGCGAATTCTCCCTCGACTATCCGGAGCTTTTCTGTACGCCGCACAACCGTTCCGAAATGAGCCAAGAAGAGCAGGACCGCTATCTGGAGGCGGTCCAGAAGTTTTACGAAGACAAAAAAGAATACGGAATGTATTTCAATCTGTCTTCGTCCTTTACAAAACAGTAGATTTTCGTATTCCCTTTTCTTTCCGGGACACGGATCGAAAAACACATATCTCAGAGAATAATTGTGATCGGAGGATCGTCTATGGCACATTTTCTTATTACCGCCAACTGCTGCGCCTGGAAATCCGCGGAGTGGACAGCCCGTACGGAAACGCTTCTTTCGTACGGAGTCCGGAACCTGAATTGCTCCCTTGGAAAATCGGATCTCGGAAGCAGCGCCGCCGAAGAGCTCGCTTCTCTTCTTTCCGAGAAGCGGAAGCAGGGGAAGGCACTGTCCGCGGTTTCTATCTCCTACACCGATCCCGAACTCCCTTCCGAGGAACAGTTCGGACAGATCGCAGAGGCGGCAAAACAGCTTGGGGCGGCAAAAATCCGGGTTTTCGTCCCGTTCGAAGGTCTCGGATCCGGATCGGCGGAAACCGCTTCCTGTCTGAGCAAACTTGCAGATATCGCTCGTGATAGCGAACTGACCCTCTGCCTGGATAATCAACCCGGGGGAGCTGCGGCATCTGCCGCTGAAATCAAAGCATTTCTCGATGGCATTCCGGATCTTCGTCTCATCTTTGACCCGGCCGCTTTCGCTTCCGGCGGGAATGATCCCCTCTCTTCCTACCTTGAACTGGAGGATCGGATCGACGGGCTTCTCCTTACGGAATCTGAAACGGAAACCAGAATTCCCGAAATGATTTCTCTCCTCGCCAAAACGGACGGGGTTCGACTGCTGATTCTTCCGAAAGGCTGTGCGAATCTTTCCGAGGCGGCGAAAACGGCAAAGCGGTGCGCGGAAGACGCGCAGCCGATCCGTCTCGGCATTATCGGACTAGGCAACATGGGAAGAGGCCACTCCGACAACTTCCTTTCCGGCCATATCAAGGAGATGCGGATCACCGCGGTTGCGGATATCAATCCGGACAAACTGTCCTACGCCACCGAAAAACTCCCCTGGGCCAAGCAGTACGCAACGGCGAGCGAACTCATGGACAGCGGCGAGGTCGATGCGGTCATTGTCTGCACTCCGCACTACTTCCACCCCCCGCTTGTCATTGAGGCACTTTCCAAGGGTCTGCACGTCATCTCCGAAAAACCGGCAGGCGTCTACACCAAACAGGTGCGGGAGATGAACGAGGCGGCTGCAAAATCCGACAAAGTCTTCGCCATGATGTTCAACCAGAGAACCAACCATGTCTACCGGAAAGTCAAGGAAATCGTGGATTCCAAAAAGTACGGCGAGATTCGGAGAGTCAACTGGATCATCACGGAATGGTACCGTCCTCAGTTTTATTACAATTCCGGCGGATGGCGCGCCACCTGGGCGGGCGAAGGCGGAGGGGTTCTGCTAAACCAGTGCCCGCATCAGCTCGATCTCTGGCAGTGGATTTGCGGCATGCCCTGCAAAATCCGGGCTTTCCTCCACGAGGGAAAATGGCATGACATCGAAGTGGAAGACGATGCGACGATCTATGCTGAATATCCGAACGGCGCAACCGGCGTATTCGTCACCTCGACCGGCGATTATCCCGGCTCCAACCGTCTGGAAATCACGCTGGACGGTGCGAGAATTCTCTGCGAGCACGATCAGATCCGTCTGACGGAACTGGACGAACCGCTCAGTTCCTTTACCGTAACCTGCAAATCCGTCTTCGGAAAAGTCGGATATCACGACGTTCCCGTGGAGACGGACGGCAAGAACGAACAGCATGTAGGAGTAATGAATGCGTTCTCCGCGCATATTCTGTACGGTGAGCCGCTGATCGCTGCGGGTACCGAGGGGATCAATGGTCTGACCATTTCCAACGCGGCGCATCTTTCCAGCTGGACGAACCAGACCGTAACCCTTCCTCTGGATGAGGATCTTTTCTACGAAGAGCTGAAAAAGCGAATAGCAACATCCCGGGCGAAGGGACAGGTGCAGGAAGTCGTCCAGGACGACATGAGCAGCACATATTGATGTTCCAAAAGCCCAAAGGCCTCCGGAGCAGAAGGAGGGGGTTGTTTCATGATTGCTGAGCAAACTGTCCGGGATATTCCCTTTCAAAAAAGCGGGGATGCTTTCCTTTCCAACCAGTCGATTCTGGAACTCATGACAAGAGTTGCCGGTTATCATGAATCTTTGGTTGAAAACCGGAGCAACGGTCCGGACCGGTGCGGTTCCGCCTGGGTCGTTCAGGCATGGAAACTGAAAGTGTTTTCCCGTCCTGTTTCCGGTACTCCCGTCACCGTCAGAACCTGGTCCCGAGCATTTACAAGAGTCCAGGGGTTTCGCGACTTCGAGCTTACGGATCCTGGAGGGGAACGGTTCGCTGCAGCCACCTCCGTCTGGGCTACAATCGACCGCTCCACCCGTTCCCTGCTCCGTCTGGACCCGTTGCGCATGGAATCCTACGGGTCCGAACCGGAACGGTTTTCCCTGCCCGGATTCCGTTTTTCCAGAATCCTTCCGGATGCCGCTCAGTCCCCCGGAGTCCTTCTGACCGTTGGCGACAATCTGATTGACGAAAACGCCCATGTTCACAACTCCGCCTATCCGGAACTGATTCTTCCGGCGTTTCCCGAGGGGATCAACCCGGAGTTCTTCCATGAGACTGAGATCCAGTACTTCAGAGAAATCCTCCCGGGACAGCAGATTCTGATCGAGCGAACCGAAAAAAGCGGTTCTCATTATGTCTGGATTCGAGATGCCGGGGGAACAGCCGTCCATGCAGTCATCATTCTGAACTGAACGAAAACCGCTCCCGAGATTCTTTTCTCTCAGGGAGCGGTTTCTGTTTGTTTCTCAAGCGTAGGGGCAAAAAAGAAAAAGCGGAAAAAGAGAAGGAGTTAAAGCCCGGATAATTCCGGGATGTACGAGGCCGTACATCGGTCGACTGCCTGCGAAGTCTGTTTCAAGGACCGGTGCCTGACCCGCCACAGGCGCTGAGCGTTCTCTTTTCCGCTTTTTTTCAGATGAAAACCGGGCTTACCGGGAAGCCATTGCCTCTCTTACCCGTCTGACCACATAGGAGCGGGTGTTCCACCATCCCTCATGGTCGTAATAGAAACGGAGGTAGGGTGTTCCCTGTGCATGACAGTTTTCCCTCAGTTTCTTCGACGCACTGGACTGGGGAAGGATTTCCGCGACAAGCGCCGTTTTCCCGGCGGAGCGCAGGAAGAACACAACACGTTTCCCGCCCTTCTGAAATTCTTTGGTGCATTCGAACGAAGGAAACTCCTCGCGGAAGATCTTTTCAAAATAATCCGGATAGGACAGGCCGGAATTAAACTGATTCGGCTCGTCCGGCATCCTTTCGCCCCAGGAATCGCCGCAAGGGGAATCCGAGACGGATGAGGAAAAAACCGTTTTGTCTTCCTCGGGTTTCCCGGCGGTCTGAGCGCCAGCGGAAGCATTCGAATCCTGCTTGCCTACCCCGTCCATAAGTCCCTGAAGGAAACTCTCGACGGCCTTTTTCCCTTCGGATGCATTCCCTCCCAGAAGTTTTGAAAGAAATCCCATATCCTATCCTCCCAAACAATCACTGGCTTCAGTGGCAGTCGGTCAGGCGTCCCGGCGGCCCTGTGCCCCTCTTCTTCGACTTTACTCCGTCTAATTGTAACACATCCGACGGTAAAAAAGCAACCGTTTCCGAAAAAAAAACAAACGATTCCTTCCGTATTTCCCCCGCCCTTTCACCCGGGCGTCATTCGTCTCCCGTTTGATCGGAGATCTTTTTCTCAGCGGAATCGATTGAGTTGCCAAACACGACGATCCTTTGAAAGAGGAACTCGGAAATGAGATTCAGAAGCATGGCCAGCCCGTCCGCGAAAACAGGGTGCCACCCGCATGTTTCCGTGAGAAACCGAACCCCGAAGGTGGAAAGAGGGGTAAAAACGAGGTAGTATGCTGCAACTTTCAGCATCGCCACCGGGACGTTTGCCGTGGAGCGGAAGGTGAACCTGCGGTTCAGCGTGAAGTTCCAGAGTACCGAAAGAACCAGCCCGATCAGATAACAGCTCCAGCTGGGAAGCGGTGTCAGAAGTTCGAGAAGAGAGATGGTGCCAGCCTGAATCAGTCCGGCACTGGCGGAAAAAAGCAGGAACTTTACCGCGCGGATCGACTCTTCCCTTTTGCTTCCCATGGATTCTCTCAACCTCCGTCTTTCAGTTCAGAGACCGTACAAACGATCTGAGGCGGTCCAGTCCGTCCTCCAAAACGGAAGCCGGGCAGGCCAGGTTCATCCGGAACCAGTCCATTCCCTGCGATCCGTAAACATTTCCCGGGGTCACGAAAAGTCCCGTAGCGTTCCGCAGTTCCCGGGAGAACTGTTCGCCGCTTTTTCCGGTTCCTGCTGTGGAAACCCACAGCAGATAGGTCGCCTCCGCGTGAGGCGCGCTGAGAGCGGGCATTTCCGTTCGGATCACTTCCTCCGCGGTCGTTCGGTTCGTCCAAAGGACGCTTCTCAGTTCATCCAGCCACTCCGCGCCGCGTTCAAAGGCCGCGATTGCAGCCGGGCAGGCGATCGCGTTGGGCTCCGCGACCTCGTCCGTGTTCAGAGCCCTGCAAATCTTCTTCCTGAGTTCCGGATTCGGAACGGACACCGCCGCGGTCTGAATCCCCGCCAGATTGAAGGCTTTCGTCGGCGCAAGACAGCTGACGCTGATCTCGCGGCAAACCTCGGAAACGGAGGCAAACGGGATATACTCCTTTCCCGGGAGCGTCAGATCGCAGTGAATTTCGTCGGACAGAACGGTTACGCCGTGGCGTGAGGCAAGTTCCCCGACCGCAGCGAGCGTTGCTCTGTCCCAGATTTTTCCGACGGGATTATGCGGATTGCAGAGAATCATAACCCGAACCAGCGGATCGGACAGCTTCCGGTCCAGATCCTCCAGGTCCATCCGGTACGAGCCGTTTTCGTATATGAGCGGATTCTCAACGACTTCGCACCCGTTGTTCACGATGGAGTTCCAGAAGATGTTGTAAACAGGCGGCAGTATCAGAACGCGGTCACCGGGGGAGGTCAGCTTTCGAACCGAGGAGGACAGCGCCGGAACGACCCCGGTGCAAAAAATCAGCCACTCGGGATCCAGGCGGAAGGAATGCCTTCTGTCCCACCAATCCGAATAGGCCCTGTACCAGCGTTCCGGAACGACGGAATAGCCGAATACGCCGTGACGGATCCGCGCCGTAACAGCCTCAAGAATCTCCGGAGCAGTCCGGAAATCCATGTCCGCGACCCACATCGGAAGATCCCCTTCCGGGACGTTCCATTTATAGGAATCGGTTCCGCGCCGATCGATCACCGAAGTGAAATCGTATCTCATAAAGCACCTTTATTCCGAAAAATCTGGCTCGTCTGCCACAGCGTCAATCCGCAGGCATTCCATACGGGTGCGGGATGCATCCACACGATCCTTCTGAAGGATCAGCTTCCCGATGCGTTCTGCCCGAATGATTCCGCCGGCAGGGTTGAATACGCTCTTGATTTCCGAGCAGTCCGCGTCAACCGTGCTGTATTCGAACGCGAGCGAAGTGTCCCCGAGATCGCACCGTTCCAGAACCAGGGAATCGATGTAGCAAAGCCCCTGCAGGGACTTCAGCACGCAATTGGTGAAAGTCAGATTGCGGGAATTCCATCCCAGATATTCCGACTCGATGTAGGAATCAGAAACGGTCACGTTCTCGCTGTTCCAAAATGCATCCTTCGTGATCAGCCTCGCATTCCGGAGCGTCACGTTTTTGGCACCGTCGAATGCGTACTTTCCCTGCAGATCCAGGTTCTCCGCAACGATATTTCTGCTGTTCATTGCGAAATAGTCGGCCGACTGAAGCCGGACATCGGACAACCGGATTCCGTCGCAGGCCCAGAGCGTTTCTTCTGCCAGCGGGATGTCCAGATCTTCCAGAATCAGATTGCTGCATCTGCGAAACGTTTTCGGAGCAAGAATTCTGGAACTGCGGATCCGGACGTCTTCCGTATACCAGATCCCCGCTCTGGCGGTTTCCTCAAGAAGGATCTCCTCTGCAGACACCCCCTTGACATACCAGAGGGGATATTTCGAACGGATGGTAACTCGGGAGAGCGTGAGATCGGCACCGTGTTTGAAGGAAGACTCTCCACCCTCAAACAGACAGTCCGAAACCGTCGTGTTCCGCTCTGCGAAGAGCGCTCTTTCTTCCGTAAAATGACGATTCCCGATGAATGACACTGGTCGGTCCTTTCCATGGTTCAGGCAATACCCGCGGCGTCTGTCCGGAGTCTCATATCTCTTTGGTTCCGAACCGTCGTCCGGAACCGGAGATTCCTGAAAGACTCCGTTCTTATTATAAACGAGCAGGAAGAAAAAAGCAACGTTTTTCGGTTCGTTTCGCTTTTTTCCGTCCTTTTTGCACTCCTTTGCTTGCGAAAAAGGCAGAAAGGCGGTATAATGTGAGAGACGGGAGCCGTTCCGAACGGAGGAACGGATCTTAGAAACCACCCCGTGCGGGAAGATAGACAGAACAGATAGGAGAATAACCCGATGAGACGCATTCAGGTATCCGCAATAATGAGATCCTCCAATCCAAACTGCGAGGAGACTTTTATCCGAACCTATGAGAAGAACGGCGATCTTCTGGAAACCCGCATCCTTTCCAGCGAAGAAGACTACGCTTCCGGTGAATTCCGCCGCATCAGCAAGGACAACGGCCTGACCTGGGGCGAATGGGAGAAGCGGTACGACGATAAAACAGACGGAAGGCGCGGGAAGATTTCCGGTTCCGAAGAAGGAGACGAACTGCTCACCGGTTCTTTCTCCTCGTGCGAAGATCCGAAAACCGGATGCAAAGTCAGCGTCGGTTCCACGTTCTTCTACCTGAAGGGTCACGACGTCGGTTACTTCAACATGTGGAGCAAGGGAGAGGACAATGTCCGTCCCCACGCCTATTATGCAATCGAGCGGCAGGACGGATCGAAAGAATGCAGGCTGATCGAACTGGAAGAAGGGGGAGCGGACTTTGATCCTCAGAATCCCAGAAATCCGGCTTTCATCGACAAAAACCGCGCAATGGCGAGCGACCTGATGATCCTCCCGGACGGCGACCTTTCCTTCGTCCTGTATCCCTCCATGCGGATTTGCTGCCAGCGCGCCTCCCAGGACGTCAGTGCATTCTTCCCTTCCTGTCCCGATATGCAGCACGGTCTGATCATCGTTCGTCTGCACTGGAATCCCTCCAAAAGCGACTACGATTTTACTCTGTCCAATCCGATCATGCTCTGCGACCTTCAGAGTTCCCGCGGGATTATGGAGCCGAAGGTTCTCCTGCTTGAAGGAGGAAGATGGATGGTCATCTTCCGGGGATCCAATACCATGATCGACGCATGGCACACCAGAACGATGACCTGCACACCCGGATTCAAGTGGTTTGCCGTCTCCGACGACGAAGGGAAGACCTTTACCCCGCCGATGGTCTGGACCTTCGACACTCGGGAAGCGGTTTACTCTCCCGCCTCCATCTCCGCATACTACGAGAACAAGAAGACGGGCCGCCTCTACTGGATTGGCAACTACGTATCCGAGCCTAGGACCATCTTCGGAAACACCCCGCGCTGGCCGCTCGTAATCTGCGAGATCGACCGTCAGAAGGGCTGTCTGATCAAAGAAACGCTCACCGAGATCGACTCTCTCCGGGAAGGGGAAACCGCGACGGAACTGTCCAATCCGAATCTGATCGAAAACCGGGAAACGGGGCTGCTTGAGATTCGTCTGACAAAAATCTGCATGTCCTGGAAGGATCCGGAACTGACCGCATCCAGGGGCAACTGGTATTCCGAAGCATGGGAATACCTCCTCAATTTTGAGGAATAATCTCCTTTTTCCCTTGTTTTCCCGCAGGAAACGTGTTATAATGAACCTGAGGAAACAATTCGGTGGGTGCTGCCGATTCATCCCGAAGCGGTGGAGAGTTCCCACATAGACGGGTTCCCAGGAAAGGAAAAGGCCAACTCATGGACATTGGAATTGACGAAATCATCGGGGTCAGCCATTATCCCGACCCGGACAAGGAAGCTGAAGGCGAACTGGAAGTTTCCGACCTGATTCCCGCATCGAAAGAAAGCGTTCCCGAGCAGGATAGTTCCAGACTGCCGGAATCCGACCCTTCCGCAGAAACCGGAAACGAAAAGAAAAACCTGTTCTGGAAGATCTTCGCCATCTGCGCCGCCGTGGTCATCATGGCCGTTGGCGTCTATGCTCTGTTCCGGTTTCTGTCCAACCGTAAAAAAGCGGAACCGTAATTGAAAAAAAAGACATTCTATTTCGGCTTCGGAATTCTGCGGATCCTGTTCCGGCTTCAAAAGCAGTGAGAGTCAGGCTGAACACGCCCGGCTCTCTTTTTTTGCCTCATGATCGGTGTGCTTCGGCTGAATCGCTCTTGACTTTCCCCTTCTCAAATGCTATAATGCTGAAGGATCCCCCAAAGGGGTGCTGGATGATCAAAGCAGCCCATTCTCTTCGGGATACGGGATCCCCATAAGGGTTGAACGGCGGAGCGCAGTCAGGCCAGGCTCCCCGAAGCAAATTCAAGCAGAAAAAGGAGTGAAAAGGCCGGGTCGGTCTGCTCGGCAGGACATCATGAGTGCATCTGTGAATTTTGCGGAATATCACTACGAAAAAAGAAAAGAAGGTCCCTATAAGATCCGTCTGATTGTAGGACGCGCGCTCTGTATTCTGGTCGGCCTTCTCCCCATCCTTCTTCCCGCCATTAACGTCGCCAAATTTGGAATCCTTCTGATTCCCGCCATGGTTATTTTCGGTTTCATGCTGTACTTCCAGATTTTCGTGGGAAAACTTCTTTCCATCGAGTACAGTTATACCGTTGACACGGGAATCTTCAAAATGGACCAGGTCAACGGACGAGGCAAGCACAAGGAACTCCTGAGCGTCCGCGTTCGCGACATGAGCATCATTGCCCCCTATACGGATGACAAAAAGGCGGAACTGGACGCCTGCGAAAAGGTCTACGACTGTTCCATCTCCATGACCCACCCGACTCCCGACATTTATTACTGCATCTTCGATCTGAACGGTACGAAGACCGCATGTGTTTTTGAAGCGACGAACAAAGTGGTCAGTGTCATGAAGTTCTACAATGCGGATAACCTGATTATCAAGAAAGATCTGCGCTACTGACGTTTTATGGAATCACTGCCTTTGGAAGGACACCCGAAAGTATGGGCGAGGGTGTTCCTCGACCATCTTGTCCACAATTACCTTTCCCTGCTTCATGCGTCCCAGGCAGAACGCTTCTGCTGCGTTGTGAAAGCGGATGCCTACGGACACGGGGCTGTCCCCTGTTGCCAGGCGCTCTGCAAGGCGGGAGCCGACTTTTTCGCCGTCTCCTCCCTGCAGGAAGCGATTCAGGTTCGATCCGCGACAGAAGCATGGCCCGGGGTCTCGATTCTGATCCTTGGCTACACGCCTCCGGAGGACGCGGATCTTCTGATCCGGTACGATATTCACCAGGCAATTCTCTCCGAAGCATATGCAAAAGCGCTGAATGCCTGTGTTGCCGAGGCGCGTGCCGCCGGAACAGTGCCGGCCAGGTCCCGGGTGAAAGCCCATATCAAACTCGACACCGGGATGAACCGGATCGGCTTTTCTCCGGAAGAACCGGAGACGATCGCAGAGGTCTGTTCTCTGGACGGGCTGGAACCCGTCGGCATTTTCACGCATTTTGCCAAGTCGGACGAACCGGAGTCCGGAATGACCGAAGAACAGTATTCCCGCTTCACACACTGTCTCAGAGACCTGGAAAAGAGGGGAATTGTCTTCCGAATCCGTCACGTTTGCAACTCCGCGGCCATCACCAACGATCCGGATATGCATCTGGACATGGTGCGGGGCGGGATCGAACTGTATGGGATGATGCCTTCGCCAGAAACGGCAGTCCCGAAAGAGGGACTGCTTCCCTGCATGGCCTTTGAGACGGTCGTCTCTCATATTCACACGGTGAAAAAAGGGGAGACAATCGGCTACGGCGGATCCTTCCGTGCGGAACGGGATCTCCGCATAGCCACCCTTCCGGTCGGGTATGCGGACGGTTTTATCCGTTCCTACGCCAAGGGATGCGTCTACATCGGCGGGCGTCCGGCACCGATTCGCGGAAGAATCTGCATGGATCAGTGCATGGCGGACGTCACCGACATTCCGGCGGAAATCGGAGATACGGTCACGCTGTTCGGAACCGAATATCAAACAGCGGACGATCTCGCAAATCTGATCGGAACCATTTCCTATGAAGTCCTCTGCCTGGTCGGAAAGCGGGTTCCAAGAATCTATTCCGGCTTTTGACAATGTCTGATTCTGCAAAAAACTCTTATTGTTCCGCATTGCAAACAATAAGAGTTTTTTCTGTGAGGGAATTCAAAACCTTTTCCCCGTCCCCTATCGTTCGAACATGGAGGTGATCCGATTGTCCGAAATCCATTCTCTTCTGGATTCCATTCAGGGCCCGGAAGACCTGAAACGGCTTTCCCTGGACCAGGTCCGGGAACTGGCGGACGAACTGCGCTCCTTCCTCGTTCAGACCGTGACGGAGAAGGGCGGTCATCTCGCTTCCAATCTGGGCGTAGTCGAACTAACTCTGGCGATGCACCGGGTCTTCGACTCCCCGAAGGATCACTTCATTTTCGACGTCGGACACCAGGCGTATGTCCACAAGATTCTGACGGGGCGAAAAGAGGCGTTCCGGGACAGCCTCCGGAAAAACGGAGGTATTTCCGGGTTTACCCGAAGGGTGGAAAGCGAACACGATCCGTTCGGCGCCGGACACGCTTCCACGTCCGTCTCCGCAGGTCTGGGAATGGCGACCGCGGACAAGAGAAAAGGAAACGACTCCTGGACCGTCTGTGTTGTGGGCGACGGAGCCTTCACCGGCGGGATGATTCACGAAGCTCTGAACAACATTGATCCGGATCTGCACCTGATTGTCATTCTCAACGAAAATGAAATGTCGATTTCCCGCAACACGGGAATCTTTGCGAAACGACTCTCTTCCATCCGTTCCCGGGAGGGATATTACGCTTTCAAGGATACGACGGGAAAGGTCATCCAGCGGATCCCGCTGATCGGGAAGCCCCTGTTCCGCGCTCTTCACCGTCTGAAGACCGCGATCAAGGACGCCGTTTACGGCTCCAATTTTTTCGAAGACCTGGGGCTCTTCTATCTCGGGCCTGTGGACGGGAACGACCCCGAAAAAACAGAGACGATTCTGCGAATCGCCAAGGAACTTCGGAAGAGCGTCCTGGTTCACGTCAAAACCGTCAAAGGAAAAGGATGGAAACCGTCCGAGGAAGAACCGGACCGGTTCCATGCAGTCGCACCGGGCAGATACTCCCCCGAGGACGGCGCCCTGCTGAGCGGAAGCAGACTCGCAGGTTTTACAGAAACGTTCGGAGAGACTGTCTGCTCCGCAATGGAATCCGAGGAAGACCTGGTCGCCGTGACGGCGGCCATGACCGAAGGGACCGGCCTGTCCGAAGCCGCTTCCCGCTTCCCCGACCGAGTCTTCGATGTCGGAATAGCGGAAGAGCATGCGCTGACCTTTGCCGCCGGTCTTTCCGCGGGAGGACTCAGTCCGGTTGTGGCGATTTATTCTTCTTTTCTACAGCGCGCATACGACAACCTGATTCACGATCTTTCCCTACAGGATCTTTCCGTTTTGCTCTGTATTGATCGGGCAGGGCTGAACGAAGGAGACGGGGTCACGCATCACGGAATTTTCGATGTTTCCATGCTGCTGCAGCTCCCCAACGCCACGGTCTTCGCCCCGATCTCCGAGTCGTCTCTTCGGAACCTGTTTCTCCGCTCCGTGCACGCACAGGGGATTACGGCAATCCGCTATCCGAAAGGATGCGATGACCCTCGTCTGCTTTCCCGTTTTCCAGGCAGTGAATCCGGGGAGTGGCACCCGATCCGGACCGACTATCCGTCCGGGACCAGGCTGGATCTTCTGTTCGTCACCTACGGAAGAATCGCCGCTGAGACGATCGAAGCCGAAACGCTCCTGCAGTCTGAAGGCATTGCTTCCGGAACGGTTCTGTTGGAACAACTGACTCCGGTTATCACCCGTTCAGATGAAATTGCCGGGCAGATTCGGGACACAGGCGTGGGGGCGGTCCTTCTAGTTGAAGAAGGCATTCTTTCCGGAGGATTGGCCGCAGCCGTTCTGGAGGCACTTCTGAATCGAACCGCGCCAAACGTAAAGTGCGGCGTTTGCGCCGTTGAAAATCCGTTCGAACCATCTGTCCCCGGAAAACGGATGGCGGAGGTCATGGGTCTTGACTCCTTCTCGCTGGCAAAGCGTGCACGTATCCTCCTGAAAGAGGATTCTCTCTCGGAAACGAACTAAATTCTGAACCGTTCACGAGAAAAGCCCCTTTTTCCGAAAAACCGTTCGGAGAAGAACAGATTGAACTGCCGAATTCCCATCCCGACACTTGACATTACAGCCTGGATGTGTTATCTTAGTTACCGGTAGAGTCAGGGCTCTATGTCCGAATCTCCGGGAAAAACGTCCCGAAGCGGACCGGAAGCCGAAACAAATCTCCCGAAAGGAAGCGTGAGAGTATATGGCAACTTGCCCGAACTGCGGTTATGAAATCTCCGAAACCGCATCCTTCTGCACCAACTGCGGAGCCAGTATTGAACATCCTGCCCCTCAATCCACCCCGAAAGAACATACTTCCGAGACACCGGTTACACCAGCTCCCGCTCCTCAGCAGCCCACCCAGTCTCAGCCTCAGGCACAGGCACAGCAGCCAAAACCCCAGCATCCCGCTGCCATTCCGGCCGCGGAAGTCCCTTCCTCCAAGGAAACTGCCGTTGCTGGCGTCGGAGCGTTCTTCGGCCTGATGATCCTGTTCTCTCTCCCGATCATCGGATTTATCTGCTGCATCGTTTTCTGTTTTGTCCCTGAGAATAAAAACATCCGGCATTTTGCGATCGGTTATCTCCTGTATTCCCTGCTCTGCACTCTGATTACCATCCTTATCGTCGTCGGAATCGTCATGCTCCTGAAACCCCTCGTCGAGGAAACCATCCCGAAAATGATTGAGGAGTTCAAGGAACAGTTTCAGGATATGATCCCCGGCCTCGCCAATATTCAGGATCTTGGGGATCTCGGGAATCTCAGCGCCCAGGATTGGCAGAAGATTCTGGAGGGCTTGGAGACAGCAGGCGTCAACTGAGGGCGGCCCTCGTAAAACAGTTTTAATCGGGCAGGAGGTCACCCATTAGTTGAGTGACCGACCTCCCACACCACCGTGCGTACCGTTCGGTACACGGCGGTTCAATCAACTTGCAAGGACTCGTATTTGGCGAGGATATCAAAATATCCTGCCTGTACGAGTCTTTTGTCCGTTATTGTGGTACTCAGGATTCCACTTCCGGCAACTGCCCAATATCCTTTTCTCGTGTTTCCGTACCTGTATGCCAGCCACGGTTCCATTTCAAGTTTAATCAGGTTTTGTACTCTGGTTTTCGGTTTCTTCCATTGTTTCCATATGTACATACGGATTCGTCTCCGGAGCCATCCGTTCCACTCTGCTATCGTGTTCTTCATTCTTGCAATTCCGAAGTAAGCAAGCCAACCCGTCATGTATATCTGTTCTTTCTTCATGACTGCTCGGACATTTCTGCCCTGACTGCGGGAAGTCAGTTCTTTGAGTTTCTGACAGAATCCGTTCCACCCCTTCTGCTCAGATCGGTCGTCTTCCCGGGAGGTTGTCGGATATGAAAAAACGGAGCCCCGGAGGACTCCGTTTCTATGGGTTGAATCATTTGGTTAGCAGGGGATTGGGGTGGAAACCTCAGAAGCCTCAGAAAGCCCACGTCCCGTCCCGGAAGATCGGGACTTCCCGTCCGTCCTCCGTTGTCGCGGTGATGCTCAGGTCCGGGGTGCCGATCATGAAGTCTTCGTGAATCATGGAATCGTTAATCCCCATCTCCCTGCACTGCTCCAGCGTGTAGTTCTGGTAATTCCGGATTGTATCGGCAAATCCGTGACCCAGCGCGAGATGGCAGCAGGCGTTTTCGTCAAAGAGCGTATTGTAGAACAGGATTCCGGTCCGGTTGACCGGCGAATCGAACGGAACCAGCGCGCATTCGCCCAGATAGGCGCTGCCTTCGTCCATCCCGATCAGTTTGTCCAGCAGATCGCGGTTTCTCTCCGCATCCCACTCCACGGCGCGTCCTTCCCGGAAACGGATCCGGAAGCCTTCGATCAGCTGACCGTCGTAGGAAAGCGGCTTGGATGCCACCACGAGTCCCTCCGCTACGCCGCGCATCGGGGAAATGAAGCACTCCTCGGTCGGGATGTTGGGATTGAAATAGATGCCCTGAAGACTCGTGTCTCCCCCGCCCTTGAATTCCGCTTCAGGAATCATCCCGACGGTGAAATTGGTTCCGTTGGAAGCCTCATAGTGCAGGGAGCGGATCCCCAGCGAGTTGAGGTAGGCGCAGCGGGCGGCAAGGTTCCGGTTGTGCTCCTCCCAGGCGGCGACGGGGTCTCCGTCGACCCGCGCGGTTTCCAGAATCTTCCCCCAGAGGGTCTCCACGGCCTGACGCGCCGTCAGATCCGGAAACAGCTTTTTCGCCCATTTTACTCCGGGCACGGCCGCGATGCACCACTGATACCGGTTCTCCATCTGGTCCCGGTATCCCTTGATCACGCGGTAGGTTTTCTGTCTCGCTTTGGCGAGTTTTGCGGTATTAATTCCCTTCAGGCCGTCCGGATCTTCCGAAACCAGATAAATTCGGCAGGGCAGTTCCTTCACATAATGTTTCCAGCGCTCCTCCTCATAGTCCGAAAGTTCGGACAGCGTGCGCAGCGAGCGGTACCGGACGTGGGTTTTCTGCAGCGGCTGGTAGGACCAGTCCACCACGACCTTTTTCGCGCCGAGTTTGTAGCACTCCTCCGTCAGGGTCTGGACGAACTCCGGCTGATCCAGCTCCGCGTAAATGAAAACTTCCTGGCCCTTCTGGACGTTGACGCCGCATTTCGCGATCAGCCTCGCGTAGTCTCTCAGTACTGTCTTCTTCACTGTCATTCTCC
>JAGAFM010000087.1 GCA_017612655.1 Clostridia bacterium
CTTGAAGACGGCGACATCATGGGGGCGCTGAAGCGGCATGGCTCCCCCGATTTCTTTGTCACGGGAGAACTGAGGCTCCTGACGGACCTGGACGGCATAAGGTATTACAAGCTTCGCCTTGCCATCCACAGCCTCCAGACGGGAAAGATTCTCTGGGAGGGCATAGACACCTTCAACAGCAGAAGCGAGGTGAGGAAATGAAGAGAGCCATTGTCCTTTTGATAACGTTGGTTGCCGCGTCCGTTTCGTTTGCCGCGCCGCGTCGTGTCGCGCTTGTGGTCCAGAACCACACATCCAATGTCTCCAAGCTTCCGGTGGCGGCGCTGGCAGACACGTTGGCCGCAAGGCTTTCGGGTGGAATGCTGCATGTGATCAATCCGCACAATGCCATCGGCGTCAATCAGAACCGCACGGCATTGGGCGAGAGGATGCCTGACGCCTCCGCCCAGGAGATAGGAAGGCTGTTGAATGCGGATGGCGTCGTGACCGCCTCCGTTCTGGAATGCACGAAGGATGAAATCGGCGTGCCGCCGATAGCCTACGCCCTCAAGGTGAGAATCGCCATCAATCTTGCCGATGCCGTAACCGGGGAGACGGTCTGCGGGGCGTCGAATCTCACGTTCAGCAGGAATTACACAGTGGCGAAGCTCAAGGCGGACACGGCATCCGTCTATGAAAGCCTGATGCACGAGGCCGCCGCCAAATGTGCGGAGGCTCTTCTTGCAAAAGACTCCCCGATGATCACACTGGCCTTCAACGTTGACACCTACATCTACAACAAGTCTCTCCTTTCCAATATCGGTACAACAATTTTCGGCGTTCGCGATTTTACCAACACGAGAATGAAAGACTACGAATCCTACAAGCCGATTGAAACCGAGGAAGAAGAAATGTCTACGGATGAGGCGCCTCAGGTTCAGGAATAATTCAAAGAACACAGGCCGCCTGTATCA
Source organism: Clostridia bacterium (assembly GCA_017612655.1). Lineage (GTDB taxonomy): Bacteria > Bacillota > Clostridia > Oscillospirales > CAG-272 > RGIG3925. The sequence continues at coordinate 954 of JAGAFM010000087.1, forward strand.
CGAATCATGATACAGGCGGTTTCTTTTCTCGCTGACGTGCACCGAAGCCGGATCGCTTCCGGAACGAAAGGAAGGGAAAATCCATGACGTTTGACATTAAAAACAAGGGAAACGCGGAGCAGGTCGTTCTGACAAGGTTGAACGATCGGGTGCCCGGGATCGAATACTACAAGCTCGAAGTTACATGGAAGGAGCCGTCGACTCCGGAAGAGATCCTGATCGGCTGGGACGAACCGATGGGCGAGCTGGAAGCCGGCTGGACTCCTACAAAGAACCCGGGTTATCCTCTCTGTTACGGCCCGCATCAGGACAGCCGGTACTGTACCGGAGCTCCGATGTGCGTTTCGATCGGGCCAGGAGGAGCCAATTATGTAACCGTCGCACTCCTGGATTCAGTTATCCCTACCAAAATCAGATTTGTATCGGACGAGCTCGGAAGGCTGAACACGTTCTGGACCGTCCAGCTGTTTCATGCGCCGTCGGATCGCAGAACCTCCTACAGCACCGTGTTGAGAATCGACAGAAGGTCCATCCCCTGGTATGATGCCGCGCAGCAGGTCGCCCTCTGGTGGGAAGAAGAACTCCATACCGAAAAGAAGGTTCCGGACCTGACGGAGACACCGCTCTATTCGACCTGGTACATCTATCGGCAGAATCCGCGGCAGGAGATACTGGAGCGGGAACTGAAGAAGGTGTCCGAACTGGGATTCAGAACCGTGATTCTGGACGACGGCTGGCAGTTCGATCCCGAAGAGGGCCTTTATGCCTACTGCGGGGACTGGGAGCCTTCTCCCGTGAAGTTCCCCGATTTCGCCGGTTTCGTGGAAAAAGTTCACAGTTACGGAATGAAGATTCTTGTCTGGTTCGCTCTCCCGTTTGCCGGATATGATTCGAAATGCTATCAGACCTTCCGCGACAAGATTTTCGATGACCGCTATCCGAAACTGAAAACCGCTCTCCTCGACATCCGTTTCCCGGAAGTTCGGAAATATCTGACTGATCTCTACCTCCGGTTTATCCGTGATTATAAACTGGACGGCGTCAAACTGGACTTTCTCGACAGTTATCACACGTCGGACCGTTCCGCCCCCTTCCGCGAGGGGATGGACTGTGAATCCATCGAGACAGCTACAAAGATCATGCTCGAAGAAATCACAGCGGTTACAAGAAGTGCGGATCCGGATTTTCTCGTGGAATTCCGGGAACATTACTTCGGACCGGAAATCCTCCGTAACGGAAATATCGTGCGGAACGGGGACTGTCCCTTTGATCCGCTGCAGAATCATTTCGGGATTGCAAACCTGAGACTGTTCGTCAGAAGTTCCGCCATTCATTCGGACATGATGATCTGGTCGGTGAAAGAAACCCCGGAGCGCGGTTGTCTGAATTTCGTTCACTCTCTCTTCGGCGTCCCGCAGATCTCGGTGAGCTTTCTGGACCTCCCTGAAAAACATCTGGAAATGGTACAGGCCGTTCTGCGTTACTGGGAGAAAAACAAGGAAATCCTTCTCCACGGTCATTTCCGAGCCAGCCATCCCGAACTGATGTACACCGTCTGCTCCTCGGAAAACGAAGAGAAAAGGATTACCGTGCTGTACTGCGAAGGTGCCTATACCTACGCAGGCTTCTCCGAAGAGGATATCTGGCGTACGGAGTGTGAAGGGGATGTACTCGTCCGAAATCCCGCATGTGAATCCCTTCGGATTACCGTATTCGACTGTTTCGGGAAGGTTCGTTCCGAAACCGTAACCTCTCAGCCCTGTTTTGCCGTTCTCACCCCCCGTGCGGGAAGGATCGAACTGAGAAAAATCAGATAACGCTTTCGCTCTGCGGAACGACTCCGATCCCTCTTCCTTTTCGGCTTCTTTCTTGCAATTCAAACAATTGAAATCGAAGAAAACTGTTGAAAATCAACAGTTTTTTTCATTGACAGAAAAAAGACTACGTGTTATAATTTAAAGTAAGTTTTTATTTTTTGTATCAAAAAGCCAACAAAAAAAAGAACGTCCTGCCCCGCGTCCTTTTCGCGGGGATTGTCAGCCGCTCCGTCCACA
>JAGAFM010000088.1 GCA_017612655.1 Clostridia bacterium
AACCAAGCGCTCTACCAACTGAGCCACACCCCGACACTGGATGAAAAAACAACACTTCTGTGTAAATTTGCGTAAATCCGTCTTTGCTGTAGGATTATACCATCGTTCTTCCGAAAAGTCAATAGAAAGCGCTCTGCAAGCTTCCGACACTGCTCAGCGGAAGACGTAAACCGATCTTGACAAAATCACCATTAAATGGTAGAATAACATGCTAAGTGAGTGGCTACACTGAGCTGAATCAGAGAAAGCATGAGGTGATCGTATGCTTCGAACCGAACATGTCTCCGTTTTGAATATGGATAACGCTTTCCGGGGGATGCGAAATCCTCTGAACAGCTGGGACAAGTCCGACAGCTTCCTTGATAAGGACGGTGCTTTTGTCGCCGGCGAAACGGATCTCGCTTTGGCCGTTCGCCTCTGCAAATCCGGTTCGGATCACCGCAAGTTTATCCGCCAGATCTTTGTTTCCATGGATATCACCGCTCCCCTTTACTGGTGGAAAGAGTTCGACACCTATAAGGTTGCAACTGTCGCAAACTCCACTTCCACGATGCACAAGATCCACGCAAAACAGTTTTCCAGAGAAGACTTTTCTGTCGATCACATGGACGAGGAAACGCTGGAACATTTCGACGGGATCATTTCCTATCTGGAAACACTCAGAGGGCGGTTCCTCGAGACGAAGGAAAAGCGCTACTGGTACGATATGATCCAGTTCCTTCCCTCCAGCTACAACCAGATGCGCACCGTTACGCTGAACTATGAAACGCTGACGAATATTTACTATGCCAGAAGAAACCATAAACTGGACGAGTGGCATACCCTCTGCGATCTGATCCTGACACTTCCCTATGCGAAAGAGCTGATTGCTTGCCACGACGATTGACAGGAAGGAACGGGTGGTTCGTGAATACGAATAACAACCGGTACAATCCGAATCAGACAGCCCGCCAGTCCAACAATTCCCGAAACGGGGCTTCCCTCGCCTCGAACACAGGCAGGAAACCGTCCCCCGAACAGATTCGGGCCAGAAAAGCGGCTGAAAAAGAGGAACTCAGACGGGCAAAGATTCAGGAGAAACTCCGCCGTCACGATGAACGGTTTGAACTGACCCCCGAAGAAGTCGCGATTCGCGACCAGATGAAAAAAGAAGAGCGCGAATACCGTTCGCATCAACGCACGAAAAAACTGAAGGCGTACGCAGGGAGATTTCTGGTCTTCCTGATCATGTTTGTTGTCCTTGCGGCAGCCGCAGCGGGTCTGTTTTACTGGAATCTCCATCACTCTCAGATCTCCGAAGAGAGAGGATATACCCTGACCGTCGGGAAAACGTCGTATCACCTGGATTTTGAGCAGGCGATGAGAAACGGACATCTTTACGTAAAAATGAGTCCGATCGTCGACCTCTGCGAAATGGCGACCACCGGAGATACGACCGCTCTCCGTTATATCACCGACACAACCAGGGAAAATGTCCGTTTTCAGGTCGGTTCCACTCAGATTTTCATCAACGGAACCGAAGAACGTCTTTCCGCCGCCCCGTTCTTTGAGAGCGGAGACCTCTGGATTCCGTATGATTTTCTCACCGATTTCGTAGTGGGTCTGGAAACCAGTTATTCCCCGCAGTCCAACACGATCGTTGTAAAGCGGACCGTGAACTCGAGGACCGGCAGTTACAACGATGTTTCTTTCTCCATCTCTTCTTCCGCCCCGATGCTGGCACTGAACGAGTACGATGAGTTCGGCGATACTTCTCCCGTTGATTTTGTGGCGGATCTCAGCATCTACGAATCCTTCATGAATCCCGCTGACAGAGACGCCTATCTGATTCTTGTCAATGAGCAGTATCCGCTCGACCGGAACTATATTCCCAACACGGTGGAAATCAGCGACATCCGGTACGACGGACGTCCTCCCCAGTATCTCTGCAACACTGCCGAGAAAGCCGCCCACGCCATGGTGATGGAGGCTAGGACAAACGGCTACGCCGATCTCTCGATCCTTCTCGGATACCGGTCTTTCTCAAAACAGAATCTGGTTTTCAGCAATCTGGTGGATTCCTATCTGAAAACGATGTCCGAAGAACAGGCGGATCTTGCTGCCGCAAAAGAGGTTCAGAGACCCGGCTGCAATCCCCAGCAGGCAGGCTATTCGATTGTCCTGCACGACATTCTCACGGAAGACGCCGCAACCCTGGCATTTGCCAAAACCCCCTGCTACTCCTGGCTGGCCCAGAACTGCTGGAAATTCGGTTTTATCCTACGTTATCCGTCCGGAAAAACGGAGCAGACCGGGATGCCTTACCAGCCCTGTTTCTTCACCTTTGTCGGAAGATATCACGCGTTGAGAATCACGGAGTCCGGTCTCTGCCTGGAGGAATATGTCCAGATGCTGGAGGACAAGGGGTATTTCGACGGAATGACCTACGAGGAATTCTATCACACCATCATGGGCTAATGAGCCTTCCGCACTTTCTCCCCACTCCGCAAAAAGAAGGTGAGCTGCATTTTGAAAACCGCCGGAAAAATCGTAAAAATCGTGGCGCTGTCGATCTCCTTCTTCATCTTCGCCTTTTTTCTCTTCCGGATCCTGACCATGGGAGATCCGGATTCCCTGACTTCGATCGACTGGAACCCCGCAGCGAAGGAAGCGTATCTGAAAGATCCCGGATCCTTCTCCGCCGTTTCCCAGAAGCAGCAGGTTTTTATCACCAACGACGGAAAATTCTGGATTTCAGGAATTCTCTATCTTCAAGAGGCAAAGCAGCTTCAGCTGACCATCAAATATAACGACAGTACGCTGAAGGCGCTCGCGGAACAGATCGAGGGAGAACTGCCGGAAGAACCATTCTCCTATTCCCTTCTGGACAGCGCAGGCACCCGTTATACCGATTACGATTTTCGGGTGGAAAGGAAGCAGAACTACAGCTACAGACGGCTGATCTTTTACGGGATCGACCTCACGGATATCGCAACGGTCTACGTAGACATTTACTATTCCGGGGCCGTGGATTACGAACAACCGCCCTACTCCTCGCTCATGACCTGGAACCGGGCGCTTCCCGTCGAAAAAGTCGACGTCAAGGCGTCCCTTCCCGATGATCTGAAATAGCCGGCGCTGTTCCCTATCAGATTTCACAATTAATTCTCCGAATTGTCCGCAAACGTTATCATCTTCTGATATTGACTTTTTCGGGCGAAAAAGGTATAATATTGCGGAAGTACGAGCAAAGGGATTTTCCCGAAGGAGAGAGCCGATGTCTGTGCGTCTCGAAGTGTTTCATACGATCCCGGAAAACAGCCGGGCACAGCTTGCATCAATTGTGGCGTCCGACGCTTCCCTTTCCGGCCCGAACGATCAACCGTACTATTGCATTTTTCCCGGCTTCTGCGATGTGCATGTGCACTTTCGTGAGCCGGGTTTTTCTTATAAAGGTACCGTTCGAACCGAGAGCAAAGCAGCCGCCCACGGCGGCTATACCGCGGTCTGCACGATGCCGAATCTGGACCCGGTTCCGGACTGTCCCGATCATCTGAAAGTGGAGATGGAGATCATCGAACGGGATGCGCTGATCCACGTTTACCCATACGGTGCGATAACGCTTGGGGAAAAAGGGGAAGTCACGTCCGAGATGGAAGCGCTCGCCCCCTCCGTCATCGCGTTCAGCGACGACGGCTTCGGCGTTCAGTCCGAGATGAAGATGCTGGAAGCCATGGTCCGGTCGAAACTCTCCGGGAAAATCATCGCGGCTCACTGCGAAGACAATACCCTCTCCGGAAACGGAGTCGTTCACGAGGGACCTTTCTCCCGTGAAAACGGTCTCCCCGGAATCCCGTCATCCAGTGAATGGAAACAGGTCGAGCGCGACCTCTTTCTCGCAGAAGAAACAAGATGTCCCTATCACATCTGTCACGTGTCGACGAAGGAATCCGTCGAACTGATCCGGGAGGCAAAGGCAAAAGGCCTTGATGTAACCTGCGAAACCGCTCCGCACTATCTTCTCCTCGACGATACGATGCTGAAAGACGACGGAGCATTCAAAATGAAGCCCCCGATTCGCAGCCCGGAAGACAGAGATGCTCTCCTGAAAGGCGTTCTGGACGGGACCATCGATATGATCGCAACCGACCACGCCCCACATTCTTCGGAAGAAAAGGCGAAAGGCCTTGCCGGTTCCGCGTTCGGGATCACCGGTCTGGAATTCGCCTTCCCGCTGCTTTATACCGAACTGGTCAGACCCGGAGTGCTCTCTCTCGATGCGCTGCTGAACCTGATGGTTTACAATCCCCGGAAACGTTTCTCGATCCCTCTCTCCGAAGACGATTATTCCCTCTGGCGGATGGACCGTTCCTTTGTGCTGCAGGAGGATCTCTTCCTGTCCGCCGGCCGGTCCACCCCCTTCCTCGGCCGTACGGTATTCGCGGACTGTCTGCTGACCGTATGCGGCGGAGAAGCCGTCTATCACCCACGTTACAAGTAATATATCCATTCCGATAGAACTGCAGGAGGTATCACATGCCAAAAAGAACAGACGTCAAAAAAGTTCTGATCATCGGTTCGGGCCCGATCGTCATCGGACAGGCGGCCGAATTCGACTACGCGGGGACTCAGGCCTGTCTGGCTCTGAAAGAGGAAGGATATGAAGTCATCCTCTGCAACTCCAACCCTGCGACCATCATGACCGATACCTCGATCGCGGATAAAGTCTACATGGAGCCGCTGACGCTGGAATACATCGCCAGAATCCTCCGGTATGAACGTCCCGACGCCATCGTTCCGGGGATCGGCGGGCAAACCGGTCTCAACCTTGCGATGCAGCTCGACAGAAAAGGGATTCTGAAGGAATGCGGAGTCGCCCTGCTCGGAACCCCGAGCGAATCCATCGAACGGGCCGAAGACCGGGAACTGTTCAAGGAAATGTGCATGTCTATCGGAGAACCGGTCATTCCTTCCGAAATCACCTATTCCCTGGAAGAGGCCGTTGACGCAGCGGAGCGGATCGGATATCCCGTCGTGCTGCGCCCGGCATTCACGCTGGGTGGAACCGGAGGGGGATTCGCAGACAACCGGGAGGAACTCATCGAAATCGGAACCAACGCCTTCCGCCTGTCCCCCGTTCATCAGGTTCTGATCGAAAAAAGCGTCAAAGGCTACAAAGAAATCGAGTTCGAAGTCATGCGCGACTCGAGCGATCATGCGATAACGATCTGCGGAATGGAAAATGTAGACCCAGTCGGGGTTCACACCGGAGACTCCATTGTCGTTGCGCCGATCCTTTCTCTGAACGACCGGGATCTGAAGATGCTCAACGATTCCGCAATCAAGATTATCCGGGAACTCAAAATTGAAGGCGGATGCAACGTTCAGTTCGCGCTGAATCCGACCTCTTCGGAATACTTCCTGATCGAGGTCAATCCGCGCGTCTCCCGCTCTTCCGCCCTGGCCTCCAAGGCAAGCGGTTATCCGATCGCACGCGTCTCCGCCAAGATCGCCCTCGGCATGCTGCTGGAAGAAATTCCCGTTGCCGGCGGGACTGCGGCAATCGAACCGAGTCTGGACTACATCGTCTCCAAATTCCCCCGGTTTCCCTTCGACAAGTTCTCCGAAGCTCAGAACACGCTGGGAACGCAGATGAAGGCAACCGGCGAAGTGATGGGAATCGGTTCCAATCTAGAAGAGAGCATGCTGAAAGCCGTCCGGTCTCTGGAGATCGGCGTCTGTCACCTTTTCATGGAGAAGTTCCAGAATCAGTCGACGGAGGAACTGCTTTCCTATCTGAAGGTCTTCCGTCACGACGGGATCTTCGCCGTCACCGAACTGCTCCGCAGAGGCGTTTCCGTGCAGAAGCTGCACGAGATCACGATGATCACCGAACTGTTTCTCGATTCCATTGCGGGAATCGTTGAGATGGAGCGGCAGCTTTCCGCGGGGAAAGGCGATCCCGAACTGCTGAAGAAAGCAAAGAAATTGGGCTTTTCCGATCCCTTTATCTCCAGACTCTGGGGAATCCCGGAAACCGAGGTCTACGCCATGAGGAAACGGGAAGGCATCGTTCCCGTCTTCCGTATGGTCGACACCCTTCACACCGGCGTGTATATCGCCTACCTGTATTCCTCCTATTCCGGGAAGAACGACTCCCGTCTGTCCGACCGGAAAAAGATGGTGGTTCTGGGCGCCGGCCCGATCCGGATCGGTCAGGGTGTCGAGTTCGACTATTCGTCCGTCCATGCGGTTCAGACCATCCGCAAGAACGGGTATGAATCCATCATCATCAACAACAATCCGGAAACGGTTTCCACCGACTATACGACCTCGGACAAACTGTATTTCGAGCCCCTCACACCTGAAGATGTCCTCGCCATCACGGATTTCGAACAGCCGGAAGGCGTGATCGCTTCTCTGGGCGGACAGACCGCCGTCAACCTCGCCCATCCGCTGATGAGCCGCGGCGTCAAGATCGTCGGAACCGACTGCGACGCAATCGAGCGGGCCGAAAACCGGGACAGCTTCGAAAAAATCCTGCTAGAGCTCAACATTCCCCAGCCGAAAGGCAGAGCAGTGTTCCGCATTGAGGAAGGCGTGGAGACTGCGAAGGAGATCGGATACCCCGTTCTGGTCCGTCCCTCCTTTGTCCTGGGCGGACGCGCCATGCAGATCGTCGCAAACGAGGAACAGCTGAGGCACTATCTGAAAACAGCCGTGGAAATCGATTCCGACAAACCGGTTCTCGTCGACAAGTACATCGAGGGAAAAGAAGTGGAAGTCGACGCGGTCTGCGACGGAAGAGACGTGTTCGTCCCCGGCATTATGGAACTGGTCGAACGGACCGGCGTCCACTCGGGCGATTCCATCAGCGTTTATCCGACGTTCAGCATTTCCAACCGCGTCCGCGGAATCATCCTGCAGTATACCAAACTTCTGGGAATCGGGATCGGAATCCGGGGACTCTACAACATCCAGTTCATCGTCGCACCGAACGAAGACGTCTACATCATCGAGGTCAATCCCCGTTCCTCCCGCACGGTTCCTTTCCTCTCCAAGGCAACCGGATATCCTCTCGCGGACATTGCCACGGAGGTCATCCTCGGAAAAACGCTCAAAGAACAGGGGATCTTCGATCTCTATGCGGAGGAAAAGAAACGGTTCTACGTCAAAGTCCCGGTTTTCTCCTTCAACAAAATCAAGGGGTTGGACGCCTACCTCTCTCCCGAAATGAAATCGACGGGCGAAGCCATCGGCTACGACGACAAACTGAACCGCGCCATGTTCAAGGGACTGCAGGCGGCAGGAATGCGGCTTCAGAACTACGGAACGGTCTTCGCCACGATTGCGGAGAAGGACAAGGAGGAAGCGCTTCCCCTGCTCCGCCGCTTCTACAACCTTGGATTCAACATTCAGGCAACCTCCGGAACCGCCTCCTTCCTGAAGGAAAACGGAATCCGGACGCACGTCCTGAAGAAAATCAGCGAAGGTTCGGACGCCATTCCGGAAGCCCTGAGACAGGGTCATATCGCCTACGTTCTGAATACGCGGGACATCGGTTCCACCAAGCAGGCGAAGGACGGAATGCTGATCCGGATGTGCGCAACGGAAAACAACGTCTCCATCTTCACCTCTCTCGACACCGTCCGCGTTCTGCTGGATGTCCTGGAAGAAACGACGCTCACCATCTCTACGATCGACTCCTGACGGAGGTCAAACAGCCTTGAAACCGACCGCTTTTACTGTCATCTCGCAGCGTTCCTTAACCCCGACGATCCGGAAACTGGTTCTGCGCGGGGACACCCGCGACATTGAACGCCCCGGACAGTTCGTCAATCTGAAAATCGACGGCTGCTATCTGCGCCGCCCCCTTTCGGTTTGCGATAAGGAAAACGACTTTCTTACGCTGATCTACCGGATTGTCGGAACGGGGACCGAACGGCTCTCCCGCTATCTGCCCGGAGAACGGCTGGATCTTCTGACCGGACTCGGGAACGGATACGATCTTTCTCCCGCGGGCGACCGTCCCCTCCTGCTGGGAGGCGGAGTCGGGATTCCGCCGCTCTACTTCCTCGCGAAGGAGCTGATTCGGGCGGGGGCGCAGGTCTCCTGCGTTCTCGGATTCGCCGACCGAGGAGATCTCTTCTACGAGACGGAATTCCGCGACCTCGGCTGCAGCGTCACGGTGACGACGGTCGACGGCAGTTACGGAATTCCCGGATTCGTCACGGACGCGATCCCGGCGAACCCGACCTACTTTTATGCCTGCGGACCCGAGCCGATGCTTCGGGCTGTCTGCCGCGCGGTTCCCTGCAGCGGTCAGCTGAGTTTTGAGGAACGCATGGGGTGCGGTTTCGGAGCCTGTATGGGATGCAGCTGCAGGACGCTGACCGGTAACAAACGGATCTGCCGGGAAGGTCCCGTTCTCCGAAAGGAGGAAATCCTTTGGAACGACTGAAAGTCAATCTGTGCGGAATCCCCATCGACAACCCGGTGATTCCCGCCTCGGGGACCTTCGGATACGGGTATGAATTTGCCCGTTTCTACGATATCAACCTGCTCGGAACTTTTTCCTGCAAAGGAACCACCCTCGAGCCCCGTTTCGGCAATCCGACCCCCAGAATCGCGGAGTGCCCCGACGGCATGCTGAACTCCGTCGGTCTGCAGAACCCAGGCGTCCGAGCCGTCGTGGAAGAGGAGCTTCCCCGTTTGAGGCAGGTGTTCCGCAAACCCATTATCGCGAATGTCAGCGGGTTTTCCCCTGAGGAGTACGCCGAGACCTGCGCGATTCTGGACCGCGAGGAACAGGTCGGCTGGCTGGAGATCAACATCAGCTGTCCGAATGTTCAGGGCGGCGGACACGCTTTCGGAACCACGCCGGAAGCCGCGGCTTCGGTCACAAAAGCCGTAAGAAAAAGAACGACCAAGCCGATCCTCGTCAAGCTGACACCGAACGTAACCGACATCGTATCCGTGGCGCAGGCCTGCGAAGAAGCGGGAGCGGACGGACTGAGCCTCATCAATACCCTGCTCGGCATGCGCATCGATCTGCGCACCCGACGCCCCGTTCTTGCCAACACTTTCGGCGGCCTCTCGGGTCCCGCCGTCCTTCCCGTCGCGCTGAGATGCGTTTATCAGGTTTCCCGCGCCGTCCGGATTCCGGTAATCGGAATGGGCGGAATCTCATCCGCGGAAGACGTTCTGGAAATGATGATGGCCGGAGCGTCAGCGGTTCAGATCGGGGCTGCCAATCTGGTCAACCCGCTTGCGTGCAAGGAGATTCTGGAGCAGCTCCCGTCCGTGATGGACAGACTCGGAATCCAATCCCTCTACGAACTGCATTCCTAAATGACAGGAGGATGTCTGCCGATGCCTCACGACGTAATCATTGCCTGCGATTTTCCTTCCGCCGAGGAAACATTCCGCTTCCTCGACCGGTTCGGACCGGTTCGCCCCTTTGTTAAAATCGGGATGGAACTCTTTTATTCCGAAGGTCCGTCCATCGTCCGGTCGCTGAAGGAACGCGGTCACCGCATTTTCCTAGATCTGAAACTTCACGATATTCCCAATACCGTCAAAAAGGCAATGCGGGTCCTCTCCTCCCTGGACGTGGACCTCTGCAACGTCCATGCAGCGGGTTCCGTTTCCATGATGGAAGCCGCGGTCGAGGGATTGACCCGACCCGACGGTTCAAAACCCCTTCTCATTGCGGTGACGCAGCTGACCTCCACCGATCAGGAAACCATGGAACGCGACCTCTGGATCCGGGAACCAATCCGGGACGTCGTCCTCCACTATGCGGCCAACGCCAAAGCAGCCGGGCTGGACGGCGTGGTCTGCTCCCCTCTGGAAGCGGGGCTTATTCATGAAACCTGCGGAATCGGTTTTCTGACGGTGACACCGGGAATCCGGTTTGCGGGAGGAGACGCGGGAGATCAGAAGCGCGTCACCACACCGTCTGACGCCAAACGGCTCGGCTCCGACTACATCGTTGTCGGCAGACCGGTCACCGCGGCAGAGGATCCGCCCGCCGCTTACCGGAAATGCCTGGAAGAATTTCTCGGGTAGGAAAGGAGAAAGAACGTGAATCGCGCAGAAAAGATCGCTGAAGACCTTCTCTCCATCGGCGCCGTCTTTTTCAGACCGGACGAACCGTTTCTCTGGGCAAGCGGAATCAAGAGCCCCGTTTACTGCGACAACCGCCTGACACTCTCAGATCCCGCCGTCCGGAAAGACGTCGAAGAAGGAATCGCCGCCGTTGTCCGGGAGGAATATCCGGACGCGGAGGTCCTGATGGGGACTTCAACCGCCGGCATCGCGCACGCCGCGATAGCCGCCTATCTGCTGGATCTCCCGATGGGTTACGTCCGTTCCGGTGCAAAAGACCACGGACGGAAGAATCAGATCGAAGGAAAGCTCCTGCCCGGTCAGAAGGTCGTGGTCGTCGAGGATCTGATCTCGACGGGAGGAAGCGTCCTCGAAGTCGTAGATGTTCTGAGGGAAGCCGGTGCGACGGTTCTCGGCATCGCGTCCATCTATACGTATCGGATGAAAAAAGGTCTGGAACGGCTGGCGGCTGCGGATGTAAAAAACGTCTCCCTCACCGATTTTGACACGGTAGCCCTTGTGGCAGCAAAAAAGGGACTGATTGCGGAGGGAGATCTGAAACGTCTGACCGCATTCCGCGACAACCCGCAGGATGAATCCTGGATTGGAGCGCGCGTATGAGATCTCTTATCGATACGACGGATCTGTCGACGGAAGAACTGGACGGCCTGATCCGGGTCG
>JAGAFM010000008.1 GCA_017612655.1 Clostridia bacterium
CCGGAACCACCGGAAAGCGTGTGGTGGCGTTCTATACACAGCATGACATTGATATCTGGGAGGAATGCTGCGCAAGAGCGATCGTTGCAGCAGGCGGAGATGAGAACGATGTCTGCCAGGTCTGTTACGGATATGGTCTCTTTACCGGCGGACCGGGTCTGAACGGCGGTTCCCACAAAGTGGGCTGTCTGACCCTGCCGATGTCCTCCGGCAACACCGAGCGTCAGATTCAGTTCATGATGGACCTAGGCGCAACCATCCTCTGCTGCACGCCGTCCTATGCCGCGTATATCGGAGAAACGCTCCGGGAGAAGGGGGTTTCGCCCGACCAGATTCCGCTGAAGGCGGGCATCTTCGGTGCGGAGCCCTGGACGGAAGAAATGCGGAAAGGGATCGAGGCAACTCTCGGGATCAAGGCCTACGATATCTACGGTTTGACCGAAACCTCCGGGCCAGGGGTGGCCTTTGAGTGCGAAGAGCAGACCGGCATGCATATCAATGAAGACCACTTCCTGGCGGAGATTATCGACCCCGACACAGGCGAAGTGCTCCCGGAAGGATCGAAGGGAGAACTGGTCTTCACTTCGCTGGACAAAGAGGCGTTCCCCCTGCTGAGATACCGGACCCGTGACGTCTGCGTACTCTCCCGGAAGACCTGCTCCTGCGGAAGAACGTTCCTTAAGATGGCGAAGCCCATGGGACGCACGGACGACATGCTGATTATCCGCGGTGTGAACGTGTTCCCGAGCCAGATCGAGACCGTTCTGCTCAACGAGGGATACGAACCGAACTACCAGATTGTGGTGGATCGGGTGAACAATACGGATACCTTTGACGTGAACGTGGAAATGACGCCCGACAAGTTCTCGGACAATGTCGGTGTCATCCTGACCATGGAGCGCGAACTGTCCGGAGCGCTGAAGACGATGCTGGGAATCAACCCGAAAGTGCATCTGGTCGCGCCGAAGAGCATCATTCGCAGCGAAGGCAAGGCGGTTCGCGTTATTGACAACCGAAAACTGGTTTGAACGGGGAGGAGACAAGATGTCGATTAAGCAACTGACGGTGTTTGTGGAAAACAAACCGGGAACCCTGGTAACCATTACGGATACTCTGGCGGCCAACAATGTAAACATCCGGGCTCTTTCGCTGGCTGAGACGCAGGACTTTGGCGTTCTTCGCATGATCGTGAACGATCTTGAAGTGGCCTCCCGGACTCTCTCGGAACAGGGGTTCCTGATTAAGACAACCGAAGTGATCGGAGTTAAGATCGGAGACGATCCAGGCAAACTGACCGCCGCGCTCCAGGTGCTCAAAGACGCGGGGATCAATATGGAATATCTCTATGCATTCATGGCACGCACCCCGAGGCACGCTTATGTGGTCATCCGGGTGGAAGACAACGATCAGGCTGAGGCTGCTCTGGAAGGAGCAGGATTCCACCTGATTACGGAAGAAGATATCAACAAGCTGTAAAGAATCAGGACGAACAAACCGCCGGGCAGCAAACGAAACGGAGACCGATTCGTTTGCCGTCCGGCGGTTTACTATCTTCAGCGGTTAGGAACCGCTGCTTTTTGCGATACGAAGAACGCGAATCAGGAGAAAGGCCAGCCCCAGCCCGACAGCCCCCTGCAGCGCGTTCGGAAGAATGTTCACAGAGGAGGGGATGAGACCGAAGAGGACCGTTTCGAAAAGCAGATAACCGAAAACCATCCAGAATTCCGCCAGCAATCCGCTGAGGATTTCGGAAACGGTTTCTCCGAATCGCCTGGAAAGAAACCGAAAGCCGAAGCAGGCGACCAGAGCGAGAACACCCTTAATCAGGAACGTAGCGGGTGCGTAAAGTGCGTATCCGGAGATGAGGTCTGCCAGGGCGGATCCGACTGCCGCCGCCAGAAAGGCAGAGATGGGCGAACAAACCCAGCCGGAAAGCAGGACGACGCAATCGCCCAGATTCAGATAGCCCTGAAACGGCGAAGGGATACGGATGATCAGAGTCGCGATACAGGTCAGGGCGGCGAAGAGAGCTGCCATGACCAGCCGCTGAACCGAGTTAATGGAGTGATTCATTTTGCTTTCTCCCAGTAATCTGTCAGAGTTTACGTCCATCCATGGTCACAGAATGCTTAATCGGCTTCCAGACCACCTTGCCGAACAGAGAGGAAATGGCGATCGGAAGGAAGGTGATCGGGAAAAGCGGGAAGGTGAAGATCGCCAGAATCTTTTTGGCTGTTGAGGTATGGATATGTTTCCATTCGGTAATACAGGGGACGGCACCCAGAAAAACGAGCAGAAGATACATCGGGATCAGAACGCCCAGGAGGTGAAGAAGCAGCGAACCGATGGGGAGTCCGCCTGCCGCATAGGCGATAATGAGTGCAATATTACAGATGAGGGAGAGGGTGGAAAGGAAAAAAGCGGGCAGGTTGTTCATGGTCATGTCATAACAGGAGAACTTGTGCTTTCCCACAAAGATTCCTTTCAGAAGCTGCGTTCCGTATTTGCGGAACACCTGCAGATATCCCCTTGTCCAGCGCTTTCTCTGATTCCATGACTGGCGGAAACTGGTCGGCTGTTCGTCATAGAGTTCCGCATTCGGGCAGAAGGCAATCCTTTCTCCGCGCAGAACGGCATCGATCGTAAACTCAATATCTTCGGTCAGGCAGTGGAAGGGCCAGTCGACGAGACGGTCGGCAACCGTGCGGTCGAACAGGAACCCGGTTCCGGAAACGGCACAGCTGATGCCGAGCAGATCCCGCGAGTCGTTAAGGTATCTGCTCTCCCGGATAAACCAGAGAGCGTAACCGGAGCTGACCCAGTTGTCGCCGAAGTTCTTGCTGTTCCGATAGCTGGTAATGATGTGGTTCCCTTCGCTCAGGGTTCGGTTCATTTCCTCCACGTAATTCGGGGAGAGGATGTTGTCTGCATCCACAACGATATAGGCGTCGAACCCGTCCGGATAATCCTCGTTGATATGCTGGCGCAGTTCCTTCATGGCATATCCTTTTCCGATCAGTTCATCATTGAACCGGGAATAGACATGCGCACCGCGGGAAGCGGCGATATCGGCGGTGCGGTCGGTGCAGTTGTCCGCCAGCACAAAGATGTCGATCAGCTCTGCCGGATAGGTCTGGGCATGAATGCTGTCAATCAGGCCGGAAATGACGACCTCTTCGTTTCTCGCACAGATCAGAACGGCAATCTTGTTGCGGCCTGCAGGAATCTCCGACTTCTTTCTCTTCCGGAACCAGGGAACCAGAATATAGAAGAACTGGTGCAGGTAGCACAACGTGAAAACGACGCCGATAACCAAGTTGAAGATTTCGAGTGTTCGGATCATGTCGGTAACGTTCCTCTCAAAAAATGGAAGTGAACCTCAGCGAACGAGGCAACAGTTGACGGAAAAGAGTCAGGGGACGAAAAGAATGTCTGCTCCTGCAAGAGCGTCATTATCTTCCGAAATGTTGATTGCGTTCCACTGCTCTTCTGTCCCGGCGAACCGGACGGTCTTCAGGGAAACGCAGTCCGCGAAAGCGCCTTCTCCGATTTCTTTCAGGGAACCGGGGAGGGAAACCTCGACAAGAGAGAAGCATTCGGCAAACGTATAGGGGGCCAGCAGCTCGATTGGACCGGACAGCGAAACGGATTCCAGTGCATAACAGTTATTCCAGGCCCGGGCGCCGATGGATTCGACCGATGCGGGGACGGAAAGCGTTTTCAACGCCTTGCAGTTGATAAAGGCTCTCTCTCCGATCCGGGTCAATCCGGAGCCGAAAGAAATCTCTGTGAGTGCCGTGCAGTTGTAAAAACACCCTTCCGGGAGGGACGCGATCCCGTCGGGGAGAGTAATCGAAAGAAGGGAATCCGCATTCAGGAAGATGTTTTCACGCATGGCTCTGACGGGGATCCAGTCGAGCAGATCGGGCACCGTCAGATTGCCGTCGGCAAACTTGCTTTTTTCATAGCGGTCCTTGTCGAAAAAGAGCAGCCCGTCTTTCATTGAAAACCAGGGCACGGCCGAGGAAACGTAGAAAACGGCATTTTCCTTTCCGGCCAGAAGATCGGCGTATTTCTGTCTGCTGGTCGCCAGAAGGTCCGGTGCATCCTGATAATCTCCGGCAAGCTGGAGTTCCTCGACCGCTTCTTTAAAGTTTCCGGATTCCAGAGCGGTGACGCCCGCCCGATAGTGGTGAGCCGGGGCGATCACGTTCGGCCCCAGAAAGGCCAGCAGCAGACCGATGGCAACCGCGAGAACCACGAGAAAAATCCAGACCCTGTTTTTGGCAGGCTGTTTTTCAGAGGAACCATTTTCCCCCGAACCGGGAAAGGGTTCGGAAGGGGTGCCCGTTTCGGCAGTTTGAATCATCATTGTTAAGCTCCATCTTCCGTTCGCAAAGATCGTTTTTTCAACCAGACCAGGAGAACGCTGATGTCGGCCGGACTGACTCCGCTGACGCGGGACGCCTGTCCGATGCTGACCGGCTGGAATTTCTGAAGTTTTTCCGCGGCTTCCAGGCGAAGGCCCTTCAGGGCGGTATAGTCGGTGGGAACCGGCAGCCTTGTGTTTTCCGATTTCCGGAAGCGGCGGACCTCCTCTTCTTCCTTCCGGATGTATCCCTCATACTTGATGAGAACCTGTGCACAGTCGAAAACGACCTGGGGACAGTCCGGACGGGTTGTGTCAAAGGGCCGGAGCATCTCGTAGTTCAGCTGAGGACGGCGTAGAAGTTCATTCAGTCTGATTCCTGTGGAGGGAGGAGCGGTCCCTGCGGATTCACAGAGAGCCCGAAGTCCTTCGGACGGAGGAAGCGATACCGATTTTGCCCGTTTTACTTCCCGGCGGATCAGTTTCTGCTTTTCCTCGAAAGCGCGGAAACGATCCTCTCCGATCAGACCGACCCGGTATCCGATCGGGGTCAGTCTGGCGTCCGCGTTGTCCTGACGCAGAAGGAGCCGGTATTCCGAACGGCTGGTCATGACCCGGTAGGGTTCGGAAGTGCCCTTGGTAACCAGGTCGTCTATCAGCATGCCGATGTAGGAGGTATCCCTCGTCAGAATGACGGGTTCCTCTCCCTTAATCTGCATCGCTGCGTTGATGCCGGCGATCAAGCCCTGAGCAGCCGCTTCTTCATAGCCTGAGGTTCCATTGAACTGACCGGCTCCGAAGAGGCCCGAAATGGTTTTGAATTCCAGGGTCTGCTTCAGCTGAGTCGGGTCGATGCAGTCATATTCGATCGCATAGGCCGTTCGCATCATTTTGGCGTGTTTCATGCCGGGCAGGGTGGCGAGCATCTTTTTCTGCACTTCCTCCGGCATGGAGGAGGAGAAGCCTTGAATATAAATCTCTTCCGTTTCTTTTCCCATCGGTTCCAAAAACAGCTGATGACGGGGTTTTTCGGAAAAGCGGACGACTTTGTCCTCAATGGAAGGGCAGTACCGCGGTCCAACGCCCCGGATGGTCTTCTCCCTGGAGTAAATCGGACTTCTGTCCAGATTGTCCCGGATCACCCGGTGTGTTTCTTCGTTTGTATAAACGATGTGACAGTCTGCCTGCGGAAGGAGGCGGTAAGCCTCCAGGTCGGTTCGTACGGAAAACGGGGTCGAATCCGGGTCTCCGGACTGAACTTCCAGCAAAGAAAAGTCAATGGAGGACCGCAGGACGCGGGAAGGCGTGCCGGTCTTGAACCGCATGACTTCGATTCCTTCCCGAATCAGGGCGTCCGTCAGTTTCGTCGCGGGAAGCATTCCGTCCGGGCCGGAAGGAAAGGACGTTTCCCCCACGATGACTTTTCCGTTCAGATACGTTCCGGCGCAGATAATACAGGCCTTCACCGACCAGACAGCGCCGTACTGGGTGGTGACAGACGCAATTCTTCGGTTTCCGCTTTCGTCTTTTTCGCAGCGGAAGTCGGTAACCTCTGCCTGAATTAGGGTCAGGTGAGGGGTCTGTTCGATGGTATGTTTCATCAGAAGACGGTATTTTGCCCGGTCCGCCTGGACTCTTTTCGAGTGGACGGCGGGTCCCTTGCCTAGATTCAAGATCCGGCTCTGGAGTGTCACCTGATCGGCGGCGTATCCCATTTCGCCGCCGAGAGCGTCGATCTCGTAGACCAGATGACCCTTGCCGGTTCCGCCGATGGAGGGGTTGCAGGGCATATTTCCGACCGCATCCAGATTGATGGTAAACAGGAGAGTTTCCAGACCGAGCCGAGCAGCGGCAAGCGCAGCCTCGATTCCTGCGTGACCGGCACCGATTACCGCGACATCGGCACTCCCTGCGACATAGGTTTCCATAGACGTGCGAATTCCTTTTTTGCGTTACTTTGTCAGGATCTGAAAGACCTGCCAGCCGGTCGTCGCGTCATAAACCGCGACATTTCCTCCGGACAGATCCGAGACATAATCGAATTGCGCGGGGATGATGAACGTTCCGGAAGTGTCAATCATCCCGCAGGCGTTTTCCGTCCCGAGGACGGCGGTTCCGCTGATAAAGGGGTGCGCGTAGGTATAAATCGGCTGTGCGATCCACTGCCCCTTGTAGTTCATATACCCGTAAAGGCCGGATTCTTCCTGCTGGAGCAGGAGAACTCCGTCAGAATAGCCGACGAGAGAATAGCCCGCAGGGAGATTGAAGAAGTTGCCGTTCCGATCCATGAGGGTCGTATAGTCTTTGTCCTTGATGTAATAGTAGAGCTTGTAGGTATCCAGATTTTCCCGAACGCGGACCCTGGTCCACCCGTGACTGAAGTAATAGGTTCCTAGAGATTCCAGCCCGTTGGTGTCGGGCACCGTCAGCTCAAACTTCGTCCAAAAGACCTCAGGCCAGACACAGCCGACGGAGTAAATCTCTTCCCCTTTTTCGTTCAGAACGTACATCAGGTTTCCGTCATAAGCGAGGGCGTATCCGTCGTGAAAATTGTAGGCCTTGGTATATTTCGGATACACAACGATCTGTCCGGATGAGATGCTCTTGTAGCCCCAGTAGCGTCCGGTAAAGTAGCGCTCCAGATCGCAGGTGGTCTTCCCGTAATCCAGCGGGCTGTCGAATACAACGCCGGGATCCATGCTGGCCGCTTTGTCGTCCTCGTAGTCGCTCGGATGCATCTTGAAATCGTCTCCGAGCGTGTAATAGGTGTGGACCGGAACGGTTTCGGTCGTGGTCCCGCTGTATTCTCCAGTAGGCATCATTCTGCCTGTATATTCATCCTTTGCCAGGACGGGAACGGGGACCTCTTCCTCCACATATTTTGTGGAACAGAACAGAAGATTGCCGTTCTCGTCGCGAAGCGTAGTCAGCATGAGCTCGGACTCGTCATAGCGGTCGCGAAGCAGATTACCGTCAGGAGAAAGCAGAGAGAAGGATCCGTCTTTGTTTTCGCGGATGATATAGCCTGCGCGAAGAAGTACCACAGGACGGTCCGCGGTTTCCGTGATTTCTTCGGAATAGATGCACCCGTGCTCGTATTCCGTGACCTGAATTGCCCGAACTTCGTATTCCGAGAGCGAGAAGGTGTTCTGAAGTCCGGTCAGTTTCAGTCTTGCAAGAACACAGGTTTCCGAAGAGTAGATTCCGGAATCAAGCTTCCGGTAGGATCCGCTCAGATCGGAAGGATTCGGAAGAGAGGATGTAAAGCTCCAGGCCGTTACGGCAGGGACGGGTGGAGTCTGCGGAACCTCTTCAGTCGGGGGTTCGGTGGCCGGATCCGGGGAAGAGGATGCGGATGAATCCTCGGAACCAGGGGATGATTCGGGCTCAGTAGCGGGCTCCGTCACAGGCCCGGGTTCTTCGCTCGATGCCTGCTCGCGGACTCTGCTGACATTCCGGATATCGTAGACTCCGCGCTGATACAGCACGGCTGCCAAAAGGAAAAAGGCGAACAGAGCCAGCCAGACAACGATCTGGACCGTTTTTTTGATTCGGGTTCGCAGGACGCTTCTCATTTGTGGTAT
Organism: Clostridia bacterium; assembly: GCA_017612655.1. Classification (GTDB taxonomy): domain Bacteria; phylum Bacillota; class Clostridia; order Oscillospirales; family CAG-272; genus RGIG3925. The sequence continues at coordinate 7,954 of JAGAFM010000008.1, forward strand.
TTTCCTCCGCCTGAAAGATTCATGGCGCGGTACAACTGCTCCGTCAGAATGACCCGCATCAGCTGGTGCGGGAAGGTCATGGGCGAAAAAGACAGTTTCCAGTCGGCAGACCGTTTGACGGCTTCAGAAAGGCCGTAAGAGCCGCCGATCAAAAATGCGAAAGATGAGGCCCCTGACGCAGACAGTTCGGAGAGACGGGATGCGAAAGAAACCGAGTCAATCAGGGATCCTTCGATACAGAGGGCAATTCGATAGGAACGAGGGGGGATCGCCTCGGAGATTCTTTCCCCCTCCCGTTCCAGAGCGGAACGGATTTCTGCCGGGGAAGGGGAAGGGGAAAGGCGTTCTTCCCGGATTTCGTTCAGAGAAAAGGAAACATAAGAGCCGAGCCGCTTCCGGTACTCTTCAAAGGCCTCCCTCAGATAGGACTCCTTCAAAGAACCGACGGCGATCAGGGAAACGCGGATCATCTCTGGGAACGGGCAAGGCGCATCCCGCAACCGACGCAGAACAGAGCGTCGGTCTTGTTGGCAGTCCGGCATCTGGGACAGACGATCGGGTGAGAGGGGTCCGGAGAGTGAACCGGTGCGGGACGGGCTTTCTGGCGCTTTTTGGCCGTTCTCGGAAGCGTCGGCGTCTGATGACCTCCGGCTTTTTCCATCATGTAGGCAAAAGCAGGGCAGGTTTTCCGCAGCTGCGCATAGCAGCGCTCTCCCGGCACGTTCCTCGCGCAGAGCTGGAGAAAGCGGTCAATGCAGCGGATGTCCAGAAACGTATCAAAATAGGCATATTTTAGGGTCAGCACGATCATGAAACCGAGAATCCACGAGTAAAAGGAATAGGCGCCGAGGCCGATCAGGGAGAGAACAGGGCCAAGGACTAGGCCGAGGATTGCGGTAGGCACGGCGATGGCTGCCACGGAAAAAATCGAAATATCAGAAGAACGTTCGGAGAGTTTCTTCCAGTTGATTGCGTAAAACGCACAGGCATTGACGGAAGAAGAATCCGGGTCCTCGTTCATCTGCATGAACATGTAGGAAATGCAGCAGTCCCGCATGAATCTCAGATGAAACTTCAGGAACAGGGAACCGACCTCGTTCATCATCTTCAGCCCGTTGATGTCTCCGACCAGACTGTTTGCTTTCTGCATGGAGCGATTGATTTCATCCACTGCCCGGCCGATGCGCTTCCGCAGTGCGCAGTATCGCTTCTGCGGGTAAAGGAGACGCAGAATCTCTCCGACGATGGTGAAGGCGTCTTCCGGAACGGAATTCTCGCTGAACGCGGCGGTGATCAAGTAAAGGTGACCGGCTTCCAGTTTCCAGCCGACCGCATTGTAGATCCGGTTCAGAAGAAAGAGACAGAGCGCAAGCCAGACCGGGGCAAGAAGGACTGCCAGGACGGTAGAAGCCAGGGAAGACAGGCCGACGATAATGGTAAACAGCACCGTGCAGAGCACCGTCAGCCCGAATCCGTACAGGAGCTTCAGCCGTCTGTAAACGGAAGTGGCGGAAAAAATCTTACGGTAGTTCAAAACAAACCCATCCTTGTAAGAGAAGAAATGTCCTGATCCGGAGATCAGTTCTCAAAATAGTTCGTGATTCCCATATGTCTTCTGATTTTGACCAGATACAGCCGAATCAGTTTTGAGAGCGCGATATCCGTGAGAAGAAAAGCGATGTTTCCGAGAATAATCACCGGGATCGTAAAATCGATTTCGCTGTCGTTCAGATAGAAAATGTGCTTGGTAAGGAGGATAATCAGGAACAGAGAACAGTTGAATACGCTGAACTTCAAAGGCCATGCGACCAGATAGTGAAGGCGTTCAAAGTGTTCTTTCAGGATCGGATAGATTCCTCCGAACAGCGCGTAAAGAATTGCAGGCAGTTTGTTCGGGAGAAGGATGAGCGAAAGCGCGGAGGTGACTCCCCAGACCAGAAACGGATAGGGGCTGCCGATTTCGATCATCACAGCGCAGATAAAAAGTGCAGCGACGGCAACAGAGGCGATGCTGAAAATATCGAAAACCGCGCCTAAGAACAGAATCAAGGTGCTGAGTGCGCTGAGAATGGCGCACAGGGCGATTTTTTTCGCCTTTTTGACCGGCTTTTCCGGTGAATCCTGTTTCAACACGCTTTTTCCCTCGTCTTCAGTCGAGACTGTCTTCTGGAACCGGGGTCCCCTTGCTCTGTCCGGAGAAGGCCGAGAGATAAAGGGAGAACAGTTCCTCGGCGCGTTCCGTCTGATTGCTCAGATTCAGCCACCCGAAGAGCGCTTCTAGCCCGGTTGCTCTGCGGTATTCCTGGACGCTGGCATTCTTGGGGTGAGGCCCCGATTCATTCCGGCCGCGCTTGTAGCAGTTCAGTTCCTCTTCGGTCAGATGGGGCAGGAGGGCTTCCACTCCGATGCTTTGCTGGGGAGCAGTGACAAACGTCTTGGCCAGTTCGTTGAGTACGCCCGGATTGGAAAAACCCTGACTGACCAGATGTTTACGGACCATGACTTCCAGAACGGCATCCCCGAGATAAGCCAGGGCGGCAGGGGATCGGTTGGAAGAGGCACCGCGGGCAAAAGAGGAAGCGGAGAAGGTTTTTGTTTCCATAAATATGAGATAAACCCCTTCTGACTGGCATTCAATATCAAGTCATTATAGCAGATTAACCGTGTGTTTTCAATAGAGAAACTATGAATTTTCTTAAAAGCCCCCGGAGGAAGACGGGAGACACGGTCGTTACGAACCGCCTTTTGCAGGGGAGAAGACAAACGGGAGCGGAGACAGGAGCCTTCCACTGCCACTTCGCTTCCGGAGTTTTTCTGTCATCTCCCCAAATGCCTGAGCCGACGGAAAAGCCATAACACAAGGCTTGATTTCTCCCCCGATTCTTGACTTTTCCGGGGTCAACTGATATAATGCAGCCGTAACTCCTCCGTCTGTTGAACGGGGGAGAATTCAGCGATCCTTCGGGAAGAGAAACGAGGCTAACATGGAAACCAGATGGCATGTTCTTCCGGACAGACAGGGAATTGAATGGACGCTCGGAAGCGGGGATTATCACACAGATGACCTGGAAATGTCCGGCTTCGGCGTTTCGTATACCGTGACATACGGTCAATCCGAACAGGGACTGGTTCTGAATCATATGGTTACTTTCCCCAATCTCCGGATTCGGCCGAACAATACGCGGGGCTCCTATCAGGTGAAAATTCCCGAGGAGAAGGTTCCGAGATTGATGCGGAACGGAGAACCGGTGCGGGAGATGCTCCGCAGCGTCCGGATCGACGGCTCGCTCCTCCTGTTCTGTGAAACGGAAGATGGGAAGCTTGCTGTTGAGCATGTCTGCTTTCCCTCTGCCGAGAAGAAAACGGCTTTCGAAACGGTTCGCGTGACCAATTGCGGAAGCAATGCCGTGCGGCTTGTTCCGTCCTGCGGGAGCGGGGAAATCGACACCGTATTCGCTCCGATGGGCATCAATGTCACGGATCTGCTGACCGATTTTTCGGAGACGGAACTGCAGCCGGGAGAAAGCTATACATACAGGATTCAGATCTCGGGACATCTTGCAAACGAGACGCCTGTTCTTCTGGACGCTGAAGAGGATTATCTGGCGAGAAAGCGGCGCTGCGCTGCTCTGGCTGCGCCGATGCAGCTGGATACCGGGAACGACGAGCTGGACACGATGTTCCGGTTTGCCAAGATCCGGTCCGGGGAGTCCGTGTTCTCTCTCCGGTGCGGGAAACTGCATTCTCCGGGTGGCTATTCCTATTTCGGCGCCTCCTGGTGCAACGACCAGTGCGAGTATTCCGGACCGTATTTTGCCTATACCGGCGACAGGGATTTGCTGGAGGCAGCCATGAACGCCTACCGGCAGTACCGGCCTTTTATGGGGAATCAGTATCTTCCGATTCCGTCCTCCGTCATTGCGGAAGGCACCGATTACTGGAACGGTGCGGGAGACCGCGGAGACGCCGCCATGTATCTGTACGGAGCTTCTCGGTTCGTTCTCTCGTCCGGAAGACCGGAGTTTGCAAAGGAACTGCTTCCCGCCATTGAATGGTGCGCGGAATACTGCAGAAGAAAAACGACGCCGGACGGCGTGGTGGCATCGGACGCGGATGAGCTCGAGGGTCGTTTCCCCCACGGGAACACCAACCTCTGCACGTCGACGCTCGCCTACGGAGGCCTCCGCGCGGCGTCCTGCCTTGAACTGGAACTCGGCCGAACGGAAAAATCGAAAGAGTACGCGGAACAGGCGGATGCGCTTGAGCAGGCCATCGAATCCTTCTTCGGCGCAAAGGTACGCGGATTTGAAACCTACCGGTACTTCGAGGACTGCGACGTGCTCCGCTCCTGGATCTGCATGCCGCTCTGCGTCGGGATTTACGGAAGAGCGCGCGGAACGATCGACGCCCTGGTTTCCGATTATCTGATGCGGCAGGACGGCTTCCTGACGTCGGAAGGAAACGAAACGATCTGGGACCGTTCGACCCTTTACAGCCTGCGCGGAATCTTCGCGTCCGGACACACCGATGAAGCGATGAAACTGCTGGATCACTACTGCAGAAACCGCCTGCTCGGAGAGCGGGTTCCCTATGCCGTCGAGGCATATCCTGAGGGAGGGAGACGGCACCTGTCCGGCGAATCCACGCTTTTCTGCAAGATCATTCTGGAAGGAATTCTGGATCTGGTTCCGACCGGATTCCGTTCCTTTACCGTCAAGCCCGTTCTCCCGTCCGATCTGGATCACCTGTACCTGACCGATATCCGGGCCTTCGGAACCAGCTTCAATATTTACCTTCTCCAGGAGGGATTCCACATTGCGGACGTGACCGGAATGCCTCTCGCGGACGGAGTCTACGGCATGACGGTACCGGTCAGGACCTGAGAAATGACGGAACGGATGGAACAGGCCTCCCGGCTGTTCCGGGAAGGTTACAACTGCTCTCAGTCAGTCGTTCTCGCCTTTGCGGATCTTCTCCCGGTTTCCCCGGAACATGCGGCAAAACTCGCCTCTTCATTCGGAGGAGGCATGGGAAGGCTGCGGGAGGTCTGCGGGGCGGTCTCGGGGATGCTGATCGTCGCCGGCCTTCTCTACGGATACGGAACGCCGGAGAGAGGCTCTGTCAAACAGACGCACTATGAGCGGGTTCAGGACCTTGCTCTCGCTTTTGAAAAAAGTCACGGCAGTCTGGTCTGCAGGGAACTTCTCGGATTGAAAGGCCGCCACGACACGCCCGCACCCGCGCCGCGCACCGCGGAGTTTTATCAGAAACGTCCCTGCGAGAGGTTGATCTGCGATGCGGCGGGGATTCTGGAGGCTTACCTTCGGGACCATCCGCCTGCGCAACCCGGATCGGAGCGAAACGTATGAGCCGGAACGGATCCGGACGGAGCCGGATCGCGGGACGCGAATGGGTGCTCTGGCTGCTTACGGTCGGTCCGGTTGTCGCGGTTTTTCTCCTGGTTCCGGATCCGGACTGGCTGACCCTCTGCTCCGCGGTGATCGGGATTACTTCGGTGCTTCTGATTGCAAAAGGATGGGTGCTGGGGGAATTTCTGACCGCGGCGTTCACCGGCTTTTACGGTGCGGTTGCCGCGTTCAACGGTTTTTACGGAGAGGTGATCTCCGCGTTCGCGATTACGCTTCCTCTCTCTGTCCTGTCCATCATCGCGTGGATCCGTCATCCGTTTCCCGAGAGCGGAGAGGTGGAAGTCGGCGGGCGGATTCCGAAAAAGCAGATCGTCCTGCTTCTCGTCATGACGCCCCTGATCGCGGTTTCCTTCTTCTTTCTCCTGCGTTCTCTCGGCACCGTCAATGCGGAGATCGGAACGGCCTCCGTCGCTCTGAATGCCGCTGCCGCCTTCATGAAAATCGCAAGGAATCCGTATTTCCCTCTGGTTTACGGGGTCAACGATCTGGTCCTGATTACGCTCTGGGTGCTGGCGTCCCTGTCGGACTCCTCCAATATCCCGATGGTCGCCTGTTTCCTCGGCTTTCTGATTTCCGACATCTATGCCTGGATCAGCTGGATTCAGATGAAGGCAAGGCAGAAACAGACCCGGGAGAGGGAAGAATCCGGGCGGATCCCGGGAACGGAAGATACACAATAAGGCACGGCGCCCCTTCACAAAACGACAGTCCTATCCTTTTAATGCGTGCCGCCCTGGCAATCCGGGACGGCACATTTTTGAGCCACAGACGGACGAACCCCGGATTTTCGGGAGAAAAAAGCCAGACAAAAGCGGTCCCAAAAAATACAAAAAAACGAAAAATAATGCTTGACAAGGAAAAAGGGATGTAGTATAATAGCGAGGCTTCGCCTCCGGCGGGGTACGCTGCGAGAGAGAGGGAGAGAACCTCTCTCGGGCCAGCGAACTGGTCCTTGAAAATTGAACAACGAAAGATTGTACGAAGCAGACCGGGAGAGAGATCCCGGTCAAGTTCTCGACAATTCCAAAAGTTTTACAGACTCAAAGAAGTAAGCAAAGAGCGAAAATCAAGCTCGAGTA
>JAGAFM010000089.1 GCA_017612655.1 Clostridia bacterium
ATGGGAGCGGGTGGATTCGGACCACCGAAGCAAAAGTGCAGCAGATTTACAGTCTGTCCCCTTTGGCCACTCGGGAACGCTCCCGTAAGCTAATGGCGGGACTCGAACCCGCGACCTGCTGATTACGAATCAGCTGCTCTACCGACTGAGCCACATTAGCGGTTATTGTTGCATATTCGGAGAAGTTGTGGTACAATACAGACGCAACGGAGCAAGTATAGCATTTTTGTTTTCTCTTGTCAAGAGATTTTCGCTGAAAAAATGACACAAGGAGGAACCCTTGAACTTATCGGACGCACGGGAGATCAGACAACTGATGGAAGAAGCGGGGACCGGCTTTCAGAAGAAATACGGTCAGAACTTCCTCATCAACCGTGAAATAACGAAACGCATTGCGGAGCAGTCAGGCGGGCAGAGGGAGGACGCGGTCCTTGAAATAGGGCCCGGCATCGGCACCCTCACGCAGTTTCTCTGCGAACAGTACAAAAAAGTTGTCGCGGTTGAAATCGACGCTCATCTGATCCCGATTCTGGAAAAGACTCTGAAACCCTATGACAACGTTACCATTCTGAACGCGGATATCATGAAAGCGGATCTGGACAGTCTCTGGAAGAAGCACTTCTCCGGAATGTCCGTCTCCGTGTGCGCAAATCTTCCGTACTATATAACGACTCCGGTTCTGATGAAGCTGCTGGAATCCCGGCTCCCGCTGGATTTCATCACCGTAATGATTCAGAAGGAAGTGGCGGACCGCCTCTGCGCATCTCCGGGAACGCCGGAATACGGGGCTGTCACGGTTGCGGTCCAGTATTTCGGGAAGATCGAAAAACTGTTTTCCGTGTCTGCCGGAAACTTCCTCCCGGCACCGAAGGTGGATTCCACGGTCATCCGGATCCGGATGCTCAAAGAGCCCTCCGTTTTCTGTCAGGAGGAAGCGCTGTTCTTCCATCTGGTACGGTCGGCGTTCGGCCAGAGAAGAAAAACACTGAAAAACGCCCTGTCGTCCGCCCTGAATGACTACGACAGGGATACCATCGCCGACGCAATACGCTCCGTCGGCCTGTCTCCAGAGATCCGGGGAGAATGTCTCAGTCTCCGAGATTTCGCGAATCTGTCAAATGTGCTGAGCAGCCGGAAAGCCGGCCCCGGCAATCCAAAGAATCAGTCAGGAGGTTGAATCTCGTGGTTACCATCATCCGAAACGGCGTCTATCTGAAAGACGGGAACGACCGCATCCCGGAGGAAGAAGCGGTCAGGCTGGGATTTGATCGGGAATCTGCCCGGAATCAAACCATCGCATGGTCCATTTTGTCCCGTCACAACGGTTCCGGAAAGGAAGATGCCCTTCGTATCCGGTTCGACGCGATGGCGTCGCACGACATCACCTATGTCGGGATTATCCAGACGGCACGGGCGAGCGGGCTGAAGGAGTTTCCCATTCCCTATGTTCTGACCAACTGTCACAACAGTCTCTGCGCGGTCGGCGGGACCATCAACGAGGACGATCACGTATTCGGCCTCTCCGCCGCAAGAAAATACGGAGGGATTTTCGTCCCTGCGCATATGGCCGTGATTCACTCCTACATGAGGGAAATGATGAGCGGCTGCGGGAAGATGATTCTGGGTTCCGACAGCCATACGCGGTACGGCGCGCTCGGAACGATGGCGATTGGCGAAGGCGGCCCGGAACTGGTCAAGCAGCTCCTCTGCAAGACCTACGATATCGCGCGACCGGAAGTGATCGCCGTCCGGCTGACCGGAAAGCCGAAACCGGGAGTCGGCCCTCAGGACGTCGCCCTTGCGCTGATCGGCGCCGTTTTCAAAGATGGATTTGTGAAAAACAAAGTCCTGGAATTCGTTGGGGATGGCATCTCCTCTCTTCCGATGGAATACCGGAACGGGATCGACGTTATGACGACCGAGACGGCATGCCTCTCTTCCATCTGGAAAACCGACGAGGCCACGGCCCGTTACTTCGCTGTTCACGGACGGCCTGAGGACTACAGGGAGCTGAATCCGGGAGAGGTCGCCTATTATGACGGAATGGTGGAAATCAATCTCTCCGAATGCGAGCCGATGATTGCCCTCCCGTTCCATCCGTCCAATGTCCACACGATTTCCGAGTTCAAAAGAAACGCCCCGGACATCCTGAGAGAAGTGGAACGGTCCGCGGAGGAACAGATCGGCGCGAAGCTCTCGCTGACCGACAAGATAGACCGGAACGGAAACGTCCGGGTCGATCAGGGCGTCATCGCAGGATGTGCGGGAGGAACCTATGACAACCTCTGTGCGGCCGCGGGAATTCTTTCCGGGGGGGAAACCGGCAGCGGAGCTTTCTCCCTTTCCGTCTATCCGGCAAGCCAGCCGGTGAATCTCGCTCTGGTCCGCAACGGATCGGCGGAAATGCTGCTTTCCGCCGGGGTCACCATCCGGACCGCTTTCTGCGGCCCCTGCTTCGGGGCAGGGGACGTCCCTGCGAACGGGGGGCTTTCCATCCGTCACTCCACTAGGAACTTCCCGAACCGCGAAGGCTCCAAGCCAGCCGGGGGACAGATTGCCGGAGTTGCTCTCATGGACGCCCGCTCGATCGCCGCAACCGCCCGGAATCACGGCATCCTCACGTCCGCGATGGAACTGGATCTGCCCGGGGAATCCATTCCCCCGTATTCCTTCGACCGGTCCGTCTACGAAAAGCGGTGCTATTTCGGATTCGGGAAAGCGATGCCGGAGGAAAAGCTTGTATTCGGTCCCAACATCGCGGACTGGCCGGAAATGGAGCCTCTTCCGGAAGACCTTCTTCTGCGCGTTGCTTCCGTCATCCGGGATCCCGTCACCACAACGGATGAACTGATCCCCTCCGGGGAAACGTCTTCCTACCGCTCCAATCCTCTGAAGCTCGCCGAATTCGCCCTCTCCAGAAAAGATCCCGCCTACGTGGAACGCGCGAAAGCCGTTCAGCAGATGGAGAAGAGCCGTCTGTCAGGCCTGATTCCCGAAGAGGTCTCCGCGGTTCTGGTCCGTCTGGGCGGAGAGCCGGTGCCGGAGCGGGTCGGGATCGGATCTCTGGTCTGCGCGGTCAGGCCCGGAGACGGCTCCGCCAGAGAACAGGCGGCGTCCTGTCAGAAAGTGCTCGGAGGCTGGGCAAATCTCGCCGTGGAATACGCGACCAAACGGTACCGATCCAATCTGATCAACTGGGGAATGCTCCCGCTGGTCTTCTCCGATGCGGAAGAGGGAAGAGAAACCGAGTTCTCCCCGGGCGACTGGATCTTCCTGCCCGGCATCCGCGAAGCGGTCCGGACCGGAGCGGAACGGATCCCCGCAAAGGTGCTGAAAGACGGACCCGGGGAAACGGAGCTGTCCCTGACGCTGGGAACACTTACGGACGAGGAACGGCAGATCATTCTGGACGGCTGTCTGATCAATCACTACAACCGCTGAAACGATTCAGGCCGGGTTCCCGAAAAAGGGAATCCGGCCTGTCTGTTTCAGCGTTTGCGAAACTCCCAGAAGGCAATCGCGGCGGCGGCTCCTACATTCAGCGAATCCACCCCGTGCGACATGGGAATCCGGAGGACCGCGTCGGAAGATTCAATGGTTTCCGGTTTCAGCCCAGCTCCTTCGTTTCCCAGAATCAGAGCGATCTTCTCCGGCTTTTCCGCGAGAATCGCATCCGGAGCGGCCGCATCCTCCCGCAGGGCCATCGCAACGGTTAAGAAACCGCTTCTCCTGAGAGAATCAATGCCCTGGTGCGGCCAGGCATCCCGTTCAGGGCCGATCCTCGCCCACGGAATCAGCAGAACCGTTCCCATGCTGACCCGGAGAGAACGCCTGCAGAGCGGATCGCAGCAGTCTGGCGAAAGCAGAACGGCGTCGATTCCGAGCGCTGCCGCCGAGCGGAAGATGGCCCCCAGATTGGTCGAGTCCACGATTCCTTCGAGCACGGCGATTCGCGTCGCGTCCCGGCAGACGGACTCCGCCGTGCGGTCCGGCGGACGCCGCATGGCGCAGAGCATCCCCCGCGTCAGCTCGAATCCGGTGAGTTCCTTCAGAAGCCCGCGGGGAGCGGTATAGGCGGGAATCCCGGGACATCTGTCCAGAATCGCGTGAACATCGGAGTTGATGAGACGGTCTTCCGTCAGAACGGATACCGGAACGCATCCCGCCTTCAGGGCGACATCGATCACCATCGGGCTTTCGGCGATAAACAGTCCGTCCTCCGGATTCAGCCGGTTTCTCAGCTGAGCTCCCGTCAGTTTCAGGTACACGTTCAGTTCCGGGGTATCCAGCGTTTCCACGGGTATGATCGTTGCCATGCGCAGCACCTCGCTCTCCGGACTGTAGTATACCATACCCTGGAGAGGGGAAAAGGAAAAAGACTGTAAACAAAATATGAACAAACGAATAAGGCTTGCTTTTTCCTGCGGGCTGTGATATACTTACCCGGTCTGCGGCGTAGTGAGGTCGCAGAGAATACACACACGGTTCTGCCCGCCGGGAAGGTGCTTCCGTCCGGGAGTTGTCCCGCGCAAACTGGAGCCGTGGTGGTAACAACCAAAGGAGGGCATAGCATTATGTCGATCATCACCATCAAACAGCTGCTCGAAGCCGGCGTGCATTTCGGGCACCACACCAGAAGATGGAACCCCAAGATGAAGGAGTACATCTTCACCGAACGGAACGGCATCTACATCATCGACCTGCAGAAGACCGTCAAGAAGTTTGACGAAGCCTACATGTTCGTCCGGGATACCGCTGCGAACGGCGGCAACATCCTCTTCATCGGAACGAAGAAGCAGGCCTCTGACGCGATCAAATCCGAGGCGGAGCGCTGCGGAATGTTCTACGTCAACGAAAGATGGCCGGGCGGCATGCTGACCAACTACAAGACCATCCGGAAGTCCATCGCCCGTCTGACCAATCTGGAAAAGATGAAGGAAGACGGCACGTTCGATCTTCTTCCCAAGAAGGAAGTCGCCAAGCTGATCAAGGAAATGGGCGACCTTGAACGCAACTACGGCGGTATCAAGAAGATGAACGGCCTTCCCGCCGCTGTCTTCATCGTGGATCCGAAGAAGGAACACATTGCGGTTCTGGAAGCGAAGAAACTGGGGATCCCGGTTGTCGCGATCGTGGACACCAACTGCGACCCTGACGATGCGGACTATATCATCCCCGGCAACGATGACGCGATCCGCGCCATCAAACTGATGGCTTCCTCTCTCGCAAACGCGGTTATCGAAGGAAAACAGGGCGAACAGAACGAGCCCGAAGCCGAAGAGGCTCCCGCCGCTCCCGCTGAAGCGGAGTAATTTCGGAATCGATCGAAAGGAATCAAAGAAGATGGCTGTTATTACTGCAAAAGAAGTTGCCGAACTCCGGAAGAAGACCGGATGCGGCATGATGGAATGCAAGAAGGCTCTCGTGGAAGCAGACGGGAATATCGACGAAGCGATAAAGGTTCTGAGAGAGCGCGGAATCGCGGTCGCCGCAAAAAAGGCGGACCGGATCGCCGCGGAAGGCATTGTTGACATCGCGATCGAAGGCAACACCGGCGCCATCATCGAAGTCAACGCGGAAACGGACTTCGTCGCAAAGAACGAAAAGTTCCAGTCCTTCGTCAAGGATCTGCTTCATGTCCTGATCGCCGACAAACCCGCAAACGTGGAGGCGCTCGGCTCCTGCAAACTCGCCGACGGTTCGACCGTTGATGAAATGCTGAAGCAGCTGATCTTCACGATCG
>JAGAFM010000090.1 GCA_017612655.1 Clostridia bacterium
CGATTCAGGCAGTAGAAGGCGCAGGGAACCGCCAGAACCGCGGAAGCGATTCTGGCCCTCAGAAAAGCAGTGCCGCATCCCGGAACGCTGCGTTCCTCGGATGTTTTAGCCTGTATTTTCTTCAAAAGGCCGGAAAACTGAATTCCCTCCGCCCGTTCCATCCGGTTTTTCAGAGAGCCTTCTCCGGAACGGCGGCGCTTCTTTTTTCGGCTCCGGAACGTCTTTTCGGACAGAAGAATGATTCCCGTGACCGTCAGCAGCAGACTTACCGACAGAATCGGTATCATGACGACCCCTCCCTTTCCATCTGTCCCAGCATGCTGCGGGATGCACCGTTTTCCAGAAACCCGTTCAGAATCCGTTCGGACGGCCTCGAACACTGCTCGAAATGTCCTTTCGTCTGAAGACCCCCATTCCCGTCAGAGATGTTCTCGTCCACCTTGTAGCGGAAGAGCGTTCTCTGATGGATTTCTCCGCTTTCCGTGACGGTTCCTTCCGCGACCTCCATGACTTTTCGCGTTCCGTCCGGGAGCTGGCGAAGGAAGACAATCACGGGAAATGCCTCCGCCATGATCCGGAGGAGCATCCCGTCCGAGAGATCGTTCTTTCTCTTGGCAAGCGTCATCATACGGAGATAGGTATCCCTGGCGGAAGAGGCGTGAATCGTCGTGGCGCAGAGGTGACCGGTTCTGGAAGCTTCCGCAACGGCCATGCATTCCGATGCGGCCCGGATTTCTCCGACGGCAATGACGTCGGGATTCATGCGGAGAACCCTTTCCAACAGATAATCCTGAGTGATGTCCGGAAGGTCTGAAAACTCCCTTCTGCGCGTGAGAAGGTGCACGACGGAGTTTTTCGCCCTTCCTTTCCGGTCGTTTCTGCGGAGATCGAATTCACGGGAGCCGTCCTCGATGGTGATGATTCTGCGGTTGTCCGGAATCCCGGCCAGCAGCGCGTCGAGGAGCGACGTTTTCCCCGAATTCGTTGCCCCGGAGACGCAGAACGACGGTCCGAACTGCATGCAGGCGTTCAAAAAGAGCCAGATCGGTTCATTGACCGTTTCGCAGCGCAGCAGATCTTCTTTCGAAAGATGCCTCCTTCCAACGACGCGAATTGAGGCGGCAACGCCGGTCTCTTCGTCAACAACAGGGGGCACACAGACCGCAATCCGGATCCCTTTCTCAAGAGTGCCGACGACAGATGGATTTGCGGAGTCGACCGTGAGTTCGGACGCGGTGAGCAGTCTGCGCATCAGAGCCAGCGACTGCTCCGGGGAGGAAAAGGATTCCCTCACTTTTTTCGGATGTTCGCCGGAATAGATCACTTCGACGTCATCCCAGGCGTTGATGTCGATTTCCTCCACATCCGGATCGGACAGGTATTTCCGAAGAAACGCATAACCGGCCATATACTCGTAAAGCTTCCCGATCAGGGCTTCCGTCGAGAAGCCGGAGACGGTAATCTGCCGGTCGGACAGATAGTTCCGGATCAGATCAAGAAGGACCTGCTTACGGTCTGATCCGGTTTTCGCGATTTCCGCAGCATGGTTTTCCACCAGCCAGGATTGAACGTCGGAAAGCACCTCATCGTAGGACCGTTCAGAATCCGGTTCCCGGTTTCGGAAGAGAAAGCGCTCCATTGCAGGATCCATCTGAGCCATTTTACTCCTCCGGGCAGCGAAGCGCGGCATCTGCGATCTGTGCAAGGATCTTCCGGTTGCTTCCTCGCAGGAGATCCGGGGAAAAGCAATCCCCGACCGCAGCCGCAGCTGCAATTTCGGGCTTATGGGTCAGCATCCCTCCCGATCGTCTGCCGAGTTCCCGTTCCACCCAGCCGGTCTGGCAGGCGGTACCGTTCGCGAAAAAGAACCGTTCGTTCTCCCGGGAGAGTCTGGCCTCCGAAATGACGGACAGGGCGGTTTTTCCGTAGGAAAGGCCCCGCCGGTCCGGCGTGAGGAGAAGGATCGAAAGATCGGCGTTTTCCAACGCTGTCAGGGTAAACCAGTCATTGACCGGGGAGATACAGTCGGCGATCACGAAATCCGAAAGGGTGCTGAGAAGCCGGAGCAGGTTCCGGACCCGTTCATGGCACAGCGTTCCCTGCATTGTGGAAAAGAAGGCGTGGGAGTAAGGGGTTTCTCCGGGACCGCATGCAAGAATTCCGATGTTTTCCTTTCCCCTGACGTAATGAAGATAGGGAGATACCGCCGCGGCGTCAGTCGGAACGGTATCCAGAAGGGCTCCCAGCGTTTTTCCGTTCTCCCACTGTTCCGGCCTCCAGACGGAAAGCATGGGGGAGAGGGGATCGGGTGAAATCAGGATGACGGAGCAGCCTTCATCCGAAAGCAGACCGGACAAAAGCGCCGACAGGGTGGATTTTCCGGACCCGGGACTCCCCCAGAACGTCAGAATCGTCCCGCGATTGTCCTTTTTCGCAGCAGCAGAGAATTTCGTCATTTTGAACCTCCTTCCCGGCCGGAATTCCTGGAGGCGAGGAAAGAGCGGGCAAAGGCTTCCGGATCCGGGTTCCCTGACCGTGAGAGCGCACTGTCGTACGCCCGGTTCCAGAGAGTCATCGAAAAGGGAAGGTCTTCCAGCGGTACGGACTTTGCAAAGTCCTCGCCGGCGAGCGACAGGGTGGCAAGGAGCGCCTTCTCGCGGAGAAGAAGGCTTCCTGCACGATCCGGATCCCCGCGGCTGACGAGAGTCAGGTGAAGCGTCCCGTGACGGTCGGCCTGCAGCAGAACCTGAGCCTGCCTCGGCGAGACGAAAAAGGTTACGGTTCTGCAGATGGGATTCGGCTCGGGGGAGTACGGGGAGAGCCCGGACAGTTCCGTTCCGTCTTCGTCGGTCAGAAGCGCGACCTGAAGCCAGAGCAGTTCCGGATACAGACGAACGTCCCGGGTTAAGGAGGCTGAATCGGAGGATTCCCGGAACCCGCTGTCCGAAACGTCGTAGACCGTGACAATGTCCCCGACCTCGAGACGGTTCGCAAGGGAAGCCTCAAGAGAATCCAGCGTTACGGTGACACCGACGGATCCTTCTTCGAGGCTGGTCTCGGCCCGGAATGAGATCGGGGTCGCGCTGACTTTCTCCTCCGTCAGCAGATCTCCTGCGAACAGATCGGCGGCAGCGTATGCGCCGTCGGAGGCGTATC
>JAGAFM010000009.1 GCA_017612655.1 Clostridia bacterium
CCGGACGTTTCTTGGGAAAACAAAGGAGCAGAGCGTCCCGAAAGACGGGGGCTCTCTGCTCCATTCTGTTTTACCGTGCTCTCTTTTCCAGCCCGGGGAGACGGGCGGAAACCGGGATCAGTTCAGGGAAAGCCCCTGCTCTTCCCGGTACTGTTCCCAGAGCGAACGGAGATAGGCGATCATGGAATCCGGAATCTGTTCATGGAACGATTCGGTCTCATTGAGGAAATACAGGGACGGAGTCCCAAGTTTGACCTGAAGCTGGGCATAGCGGAACCATTGCTCCAGAGTCGTGGAGGACGCGTTGTCGCAGTCAAGCAGATTCCATCCCGCCAGGCGGGCGATTCTCGCTCTGTCGCGCATCATCTCGGGGACATTCCGCGTAGCAAAAAAGATATCGTTCAGGCGCAGGACATCGGAACAGTCGCGGAACAGCGGGTTCGGCGTCTGCGTCTCCAGCAGGCCATCCGGCTTGCACTTGTGGAGCGTATTGTAGACGGTTTTCTGAAAACCGCGGATCAGTTCAATTCCGTGAAGGGCTCCGTATCCGTTGAGATTCGGAACAGAAACGGAATGGAAAAGCCAGTCCTCTTTAAAACCGTCGATATCGGTTTCCAGAATCAGTCTCCGGACCCCGTTTTCGAGAAACCGGTCGTATCCGGGTGTTCCGCAGTCGCCGAAGAGGCAACGTCTGTTTTCGTCCCGGACGCAGAGCGACTCCGGAACGCCTTCCGGATGGAGGGCCGGAATCCAGAGGAGAACGTGTCTGCCTTTGGCGTGCTGCGCAGATACGAATCCCGGCATGTCCGGCCATTTTTCGTGATCGATTTCCATGGTTCCGTACGATTTCTGCCACTTGTCGTCAATCACGATCGTCCCGACGGGAATTCCCCTCTCTTCCAGAACGGAAATCCATTTCTCATAGTTTTCCTGGGTACAGAGAGAGGAGGCGGAAACGCCGCTGATCCGCTGCGTGCTGGTTTGTTCAGCCCAGCCGCAGAATACGGGTTCCCGGTGCCAGTCCGGGTTTGGGCTGGATCGGAAGGTCGAGAAGCCTTTGGCATCCAGCCACGTGACGTATTGTTTCAGACAGTCGTAGGAAGAATAGCCGAAACAGATGAGCGCCTCCGGTGCGCGGAAGAGGGATCTGTTTTCGGTATATCCCAGATAGTTGACGTACAATCCGGCTCCGTCCTTCTGACAGCCGGTAAACTCCAGGCCGTTAAAGCGGTAGCCGTCCGGTTCGGTCCCGATCCCGATGAGGCCGTTGGTTTCTCCGTCGAAGAAAGAGTAGCAAAGCGGAGGCGGGGAGAAAACCGAGTCATGCGACAGGCCCTGTCCGCGGTTGGACTGCTGTTCGCTTGCCGAATATCCGACGAACGAACTCTGAGCGGTTCCGAACGCAACCACGTTGGCCAGGTTGGGAGCAAACGACCGGTACCAGGGAGTATTCACGCGAAGGTTCATCGAATATCCCATACTGTCCCCGGGAGAATAGGTTGTGGGAGCTCCCGTGGAGAAGAACCAGCATCGACCCGGATTGTGATTCCCGAGCACTTCGTGCCGGAAGGAGATCCGATCCGCTTCAAAAGTCCAGAACGCGGTATGACGGGTCCAAATACTGCTGTCTCCGTCCAGAACAACCGCGGCGGCTTCGCCGTCGTTCAGTTCACGAAGGTGGAAGCCGGAGAACGTTTCTTTCGCATCCACCGTATCCAGGCAGCTGATCAGCGGAACCGCGAAGAGATCCTTTCCGTCAAAGCCGATCGAAAGGACTGGATTCGGCTCCAGAACCAGAGATGCGGTGTAGGAAGAACCGCTCAGAAAAAAGCCGTTCTGATTTCTTTTCCAGGTTAACATGGGGCAACCTCCTTCGTATAACGTCTGATAGTACCGGAAACGGGTTCCGGCTTCGGCGGATTCACTCAGCTTCTGGAATTGTAGTCGACATCTTCCCCGTTCAAAATCTTTTTGGTGTCGCTGAGCATTTTCCGGACGGTGTCGCGCATTACGTAGAACTCCCCTTCTCCGTCAATGGTGACGAAGCAGCGTCGGGTCGACTCCGTATAGAAACGGTAAACCGTAACCAGGCCGGCTTCCGTCTCTACGCGAAGCGTTGCAAGGAGACTTTCCTCCCTTGCGGACAGATCCTCCGCATAACCCTGAATATCCAGCGAAAGCAGGGTCACGTAAAGGTGACGGAAATTCGAGGTGTCCGGAATCGTTCCGGAAACAAGATCAGTAACCACGAGTTCGCTTCCGTCGCCGACGAGCTGAAAATCCGTGTTGACGGAGTAATCGGTGTCATCGGGTCCGGAAGAGATCGAAATTTTCGCGATGTCCACGATGTTCCGGGAAAACACAGGGGGATCAATAAAGTCAATCAGGGAGTACCGGATCCAGGGGCAGTCGGATTCAGAGACTTCGCTGATCAGGTCGAACAGCCACGAATAGACGTAATACGTCCCATTCTCCGTCCTTGCGGAAAACCAGACCCCGTTCTCGACGGAGAATCCTCCGCTGGGATCCGTATACGTGTAAGTCACGGAGATATACGGCTTGCTCAAACCGTAGCGGGCGAGGACTTCCAGCTGCTCCTCCGTCGGCTCCTCGGCGTCTCCCAGAACCTGGTACTCCAGAACGGCGGACCCTGTCAGGGAAGCGAACGACGAGAACAGATTTCCCATATTCGTCGCAGAGGGGGTATAGCCGCCCTCCGGGTAAAGCATCTTCCAGCCCGAATTGGACGCGGTCTGCGTTTTCTCGGCGTCCGACATGGAGTCGACGGACAAAAACAGTTCCCCGTCCTTCTGAATTTCGAGATCCGAAATGCAGAGCGAATAATAAACCGTCGACATGGGATAGGTGATGACGGCGGTCATCAGCGTGCGGACATCCGACAAAAGAGTTCCGGCCAGCGTGGAATCCAGAACGTAGACCGCAGGCCTGTTTTCGTATTTGCAGTAATATCCCGCTCCGGTCGGAATCGGTTTTCCGATATAGACCGTATGGGTAATTCCCCGGGAGGTGGTCAGCGTATAGAAAGCGGGGTTGTCCGAATCACTCAGCCCGTATTCTTCCAGCGTATCGCAGTTCTCGGAGATCCGCGACATGGACAGCGTAAAGCCCGCGCTCACGACCAGCGAGGCCAGAGACTCTTTGCTGTAGGGAGCGGACTCCGCACCCTGAATCACGAAATCATCGGCGGCATTCCGGTAGAAGGTATACGTTCCGAAATCGTTGTGAACCTCGACCGATTGAATCTCGGACTTCTGAACGTGCGTGAACATCATCACGCGGTTCCCTGTCCCGAGTTCCTCGACTTTTCCGTCGCGGGTCAGGCTGTCATACTCCATCTGGGTTATGGCACCGGAGGAAACCTGCTCCTTCAGCCAGGTGTTCAGTTCCGGAACTGCCGTCTCTTCCTGAGCGCTTCTGAGGAGCGGAGCAAGGACAAACACGTAAAGCAGCAGACCGATCAAAGCGGCGCCCGCAAGAATCGGAATCAGTCTCTTGGTTCGATGGAGGTCGGATTTTCCCTTATTGGAGGAATCGGTTTCGGAATTCTCCTCCGTTTCCTGAAAAGTGGAGAGAAGTTCCGCGACTTCGTTGATCGACTCTTCGGGATCCGTCTCAATGCCGAATCTGCGGTATTCCTCTTTCAGCTTCCACTCTTCCTCGGATTCGGGAAGTTCCGAAGCGGGATCCGGCGCTTCTGCCAGTTCCCGCAGTTTCTCTTGTTCGCTCATAGATGCTTTCTCCTGATAAAGACGACGGTTCCGAGAATCAGCATGGCGACCGGAACGACGGCGCAGAGGAATACCGTCCAGCCGTCAGCCTGCTCCGTGGAGATGGAAAGGCCGATATCGTCGAAGACTTTGAAATCAATATCGATCGGAACATTGTCAATTCCAAAAAGCAGCCGCATCGCCGAGTAGAGAATGTCGGAGTTCCCGTACTGCCTCTGCGCCATGTAGGCGGAATCGGCAAAATTGGCGGAGGAACAGACCAGGACGCTCGCATAGCAGGAGCGGTTGTTGATATATCTTCTGTCGCGGATCAGCGTCATCAGATCAAACTGTCCCCGAACCGGATCGCCTTCCCCGTCCGAAGGATACGCCTCGGCGGTCTTGGTCGTGGTCAGCACGGAGGAAACGTTGCGCGTTCCGTTGAGTTCCCACAGCTGATAGATCGGTCCGGCATTCTTCACGATGGTGAGCGGAACGGAAGACAGTTCGCGGAGCGAGGTGTGTAGAGACGCACCGACACCTTCTTCCGGCAGGGTTGCAATAATCGTCTGGGAATCTACGGAAGAGGAACTTGCGGTGTCCTTGAGGATTGCCTGTCCGAACTGAACACCCCACTCTGTGAGATAGCTCTCCAGTTCCGGAAGCTTTCCCGCATTCTCCGGGCTCAGGAAGAGCATCAGATTCCCGGCGGAGCCGTCGTCGCGGATCTCAAGAAAATCATCCAGAACCGCAATCTCGTTCACAAGGCCGTCGCTGTTGTAACCGATATAATCGAACTTGGGATTCATGATGACGACGACCTTGGTGTTGTCCGGGAGCCGGCCCGGCTCGATCTGCATCGTGCCGTCGGAAAATCCCGTCTGGAGATCCATCAAGAACACGTCGAACCCGGCTGCGTCAAACAGAGAGGCGAGCGGAGTGGCGTCGGCCTCGCCGTGACCTGTCAGGAAGACGGCTCTAGGATTGTATTCGCCTGCCAGCTGAAGGAAAGCGGAGGTAAACTTCATTTCCGCGTTAAAAGCGAAGACGGAATTGTCCGATTCCGCAAAGACATAGAACGCGGCGATCGCGTATTTGCGGAAGCCGGTAGATGACTCCACGATCACATCGGTTGTTTTCACGGAGTCCGCAGCGGTTGTCTTGTATTTTTCAACCAGCGTCGGGTGGGTGATGATATCCAGATGGGAAATGGAAATCAGATCCGGGTACTTCGCTTTCAGGCGAAGTGTGAACTCATACACCATCTTCGTCTCGGAAGAGGCGTTCAGTTCGTCCGCCGCGGCGCAGAACTTGATCTCGTAATGCAGCGGTTCCGGGTCGTCTTTGTGGGAATCGATCAGGTTGTCGATCAGATCGGAACACGCTTTTGAAACGGAATAGATGTCCTTACTGGTCAGGTCTACGTAAAGGGAGAACCTCTGCGAAAGAGCGGAAATCACTACATTGAGGACGAGAACCGCAACGATGACCGCAACCGTGAAAAGCACGGCGACCGTTCCGTATTTGAACTTTCTGCTCTCGAAACGCTTTTCTTTTTCCTTGCTCACCGTCGGCACCTCCTCTCAGCCCCAGCGTCTGCGTTCGTAGACGCGGATCGTCACGAACACGAATACGAAGATAATCGAGGCATAGTAGGCGAGAGACGCGAAATTCAGGATTCCGTACGTGAAATCAGAGAAGCGGGAGAAGATGGAAATCCAGGACAGCACGACCCGGACCCACTCCGCAGAGATATAGGAATTCGCAAAGTTGATCAGCAGGAGAAGCGCGATAATGGCGATGGTGGAAATGGCGGCGATGAACTGATTCTCCGTCAGTGCGGAGATAAACATTCCGATCGCGGTGAAGGCGCCTCCGATCAGGAGGATACCGATCACGTTCGAGAGAATCGTCGCCAGGTTGACGTCCTTGCAGTACATCACATAGGGGATCAGTTCCAG
>JAGAFM010000091.1 GCA_017612655.1 Clostridia bacterium
GAATATCTGCCTTTCCGCCGTCCGTAAACAACTCGTGCAGACGTCCGTATGTTTACCACGTCGCTGCCTCCGGTTCGCTCTTCCAAATGATCGACTTATTGCCCGTCAGCTTCCTCGTAAGCTTTCAGCGATTTTTCGACGGATTTGTCAAAGATCTTCTCGATCTTCTTTGCAGAGAAGGCAAAGTTTTCAGTATCGATTAGGTTGGGATTGTCATCTTGACATTTCTGCCTTCAGGCACCATGCATTTAATGTCCTCACCGCGAAAAAACTTGCGACGTCATCACAGTGTTCACCCCAATTAAACCGACCAGTTCTTCTCTGTAGAACGTGGGAAATCACTCCACGGGAGCAGAATCAACCTGATTTCCCCATCGATCGATCAGGATGGCGGCATCTGCTTTCTTGCGATGCCAGACCTTCGTCTCATCCCAGCGGAAATCTGCTTCTCCCTCATAATCGCTTGTTCCGACAAGGACAGTCCCGCCTGCGGGGATCGCCGCGCCGTCCGGGAAACGGAATGTTTCCTTTTTGCGCTCTGACAGGATCCACCATCCTGAAACGTCAGCCGCCGTATCCCCGGTGTTTTTCAAGACCACAAGCTGTTCTTCTCTTGATACCTTAACTATTTCTACATGATCTCCCCGGTTAATTGGCTGGAAATCGGAAATCTCCAGCCTTCCGTCAGAGGTGATTCCAACGTCGATGCCAATCGTATAATCTTCGGTCAAATAGACCGAGGCATCGGTCTCTTTCAGTATGTTGATGACTTTTTCGTGAGCAGAATCGGTCTCCTGCTCTCGGTTGGCACTGATAATAGCCGCATCCGGCGAGCAGGCATCAGCGAACTGTTTGGAAGTCGCGTCTTTTTTGCCATGATGTCCGACCTTCAGGAGATCGCACTTCAAATCCAGCTCCGCGCTGAGAAGCGTGTTCTCCTCCTCAAACATCATATCTCCGGCGAACAGGACGGTCGCTCCGTTTACCCTGAGCCGAACTACAAGAGAGTTGTTGTCGTCCCGAGAGTTGTAACGGATGGGACCGAGCACCTCGAACCACACTCCCTCCGTTACAAGGAGGACTTCACCGGAGTCCAACGCGACGCGCGGGATTTCACCCCGCAGCTCTTCTACTTTATCCCAATCCGTCGAGATGGAAGACGTATAGACAGCCGAAACGTCGACTTCGTCGAGAAGTGCGCTCAGACCTCCCACATGATCGTTATCCGTGTGCGTGATCATCACGCCGTCCAATGAAGAAATACCCAAGTTTTCAAGTCCGGCAAATAAAACGGGAACAGAGGCAGACGTGCCGGTATCGATGAGCCATGCGTGACCGTCCACGATAATATATGCTGCGTCCGCTTTGCCGACATTGAGAAAGACCATGCGGACGTCATGGCTTCCGGAAGGCGTTACGGAAAGATAATCCTCCTTTACGGATCCGGTATTCTCGTTTTCGCCCTTCCCGCTGCCGCCCCCGCTTCCGGCGCAGGAAACTGCGAGAAACAGGATTGACAGGAAAAGAGCTGCAAACTGATACGTTTTCTTCATGGATTTCTCCTGTCTGTTTATGTTCATATCCGTCAGCGCGCAGACAGCGGCTTCGGAATAGTCTTCCGGTTCTTCGATCCCTCTTCCCACAACGCTCAGGGAGAAGCAGGTGACGAACCCGTAGTCCCGGTACGCGCCGGGCAGATCCGTGAACGAGGTTTCCACCGCGCCAGTGCGGACGGACAGGGAGAAGGCAATGACGCACAGAAGAACCGCCCCGCTGAAGAGTGGGATCTCCCGGCCGAAACGCACCTTGAATTTTCTGGCACGGAGAAAGAACCGGACGGCCAGAAAGAGAAGGAGACAGATAAAAGCCACAATCAGAAATGCCTGCCACGCTTGCAGATAGGTTTTCACGATGGGAAAGCAGGAGCGGAGAATAGCAAAATCAATACCCGACAGCGGAGCCGCCCGGAACGAAACGAGCACGGCGTTTGCTATGCCGAGTATCAGCCAGCCGAGGGCAGCAACCGTCAGGACGAACAGTCTCCGACGAAAAAGCAGGGAGGCGGAAAAGATCGCGAACAGAAGAAGAGTATTCAGAAGAAACTGCGCCGGGCGGTCAACCAGATAGCGCATGCCGCCGAGAGGATCAAGACGTGCGAGCGACTCGATCAGCAGATTTAGTGCAGCAGCGAGGAGGAAAAAAGTCAAAACGTGGTGATTTTCTGAAAGCATCAGGAACTTCGTCATCCGCGCCGACGTTTTTTCAGATACCCGATTCATGTTTCTCCCCCCTTTGCCGGTACCTACAAACCTCCATAATGATTTTATCCCGTCAAGGTTAAATCGACTGACCGGGCTGTGTGAAATGTATGTAAAATTTCTGCCTTCCATTACCCGGAACTCAACTCCTCCCTCCGCGCGTTCACCGTGTGGACGGGGATGAGCATCAGCGAGTACAGGAGGGCGCAGAGATAACGATAAAAGGCACCTCACGTCACGAGATGCCTTTTTTGCATCAATACACCCGCATTCGATACTGGATTGTCCTTTCCTTCGTTTTGAATCTGCTCCTTCTTTTTTTACAATCAAGCTTTTTCCGTTTCCCCCGGAAACAGCTTCTCCGCCAGTTCGGCGTCGATTTCGCGCTTCTTGAAATAGAACGGTTTATCTGCTTCCGTGATCGCCCGGATGAGGCGGCAGGGGTTTCCGGCTGCGAACGACCAGTCGGGAATGTCCTTCGTGACGACGCTTCCCGCACCGATGACGACGTTACTCCCGATCTTCACGCCGGGACAGATTACGGTATTCCCGCCGATCCACACGTTGTCCCCGATCGTGACGGGGATGCCGTACTCGTAGCCGAGATTCCGCGCATCCGGATACAGGGGATGTCCCGCC
>JAGAFM010000092.1 GCA_017612655.1 Clostridia bacterium
CGATACCGTTGCGGAGCATTCCCGGAAGCTTCGGCTGATACTGATATCTTGCTTTTTGAAGAGGGGAAAGATTCATACAGATACTCCTTTTCTTGTCATACTTACAGGGTCCGGACGCCGTTTCCGCGTAAAATCCCCGAACCCCATTTGATGTGTATTCTATACCATATAATGAAAAAAGTAAAGGATGCATTTTCCGAAAATGCATCCTCTTCCCGTTTCTCTGAAAGCCGTCGGAAAACGGCCTGTTCTATCGCTGTGAGAACTTCCGCGGCACACCCTCATACGGGTTTTTCTTTCTTCTTTCCTCCCGTTCCGCAGCTGCATCCATGGCTTCCTGCAAATGCTTGCGAAAAACCTGTTCCGACCGCTCCTGAGACGAAAGCTCGATGTCATTTGTCTCATCGAACAAGTTGATATTCGCCCGGAAGTCATACAAGGTCCCGCTGGAGTCCCCGACATCGTTGGACCGTTTCACGAGCCAGACCGAAAGCAGGGTAGCCAAAGCAGCCCCGACCAGAATTCCGAGCCCCGCAAAAATGATCGAGATAACAATATAGCCTTCGCCCATATTACCGCCCCTGCCTTTCCGCTGCAAAACTGCGGGTAACCGAGGACTCCGTAAGTTTACAGCTGGTTTTCAACCGGTTGAATTTCTTCACCGTCCGGTGCCATAGGGCACCCGCCGCAATACCAAGTGCAGAGACGGAAGACACAAGAAACTTTATCGCTTCCTCACTGCCGTCGACCATAAATCTCCATGCTACCGGCCCCGCAAAATAGCCGGCTGCGCCGAAAGCCGTACAGAACGTCACCGCAAGTATCGCCGCCAGAGTGTACGCCTTCGGTTTCACGTACGGTACCGCGCCGATCATTTTTCCGGTCTGCCCGTTGATCAGCATGGTGTGCGGGACACCGTTGTACGTAAACGTCAGAAACCATGCCGGCAGTAGCGCATATCTCGGATTCATTGCTTTGCCGATGGGATTGTTGCTGATCCGCTCCGGTTTCTTCCGCTTTAGGGTCGATTTCACCTGTTTCTCAACGGCCTCATCAAACAGTGTCGAAGCTCGGCGCAAGGCCGTCTGCTCCATCTGAAAGGATTGATAATCATGCCGGTTCGAATAGAACCCGGAGAGATACGCCGCATCGAAGGGAACCAGACCTTCCATATCGTACGGTTCCAGTCGTTGCGATGACTCATCCGGCACCATCTTCGAAGCGTCCAGCGTCATATCGCGGAACGTGCAGTCGCCGCCGCGAACGGCAGTCTTCTGCTCCTTGCCGCCCCACCAGGTTTCCTTTCCCGTGTTATAGCGCCAGAGCTGCCGATCACCGTAATACACGTCAAAAAGCCAGAAGGGAATGTAGATTCCCCGGAGAGTCTCCGTCTTGAACTCCTTGACTTTCTTCGGAATGAAAAAGCCCTTGGACAGTCTCTTGCGGATCGTCTTCTCCGCCTCCTCCTTCGTCACCGAAAAAGGTATGATGTAATCCGGTTTCAGGACACCGTCCAGCCGGCTGGTCACAACAGCCGCCTGTCCGCAGAATGCGCAAAATGTGGATGCCTCCGTTCCGTTGATCGCCAGTTCCGCGCCGCAGGCGTTGCAGTGAAGGATCGTCATCTGCATCGTCTCCCGGGTTTCCCGGTACAGCTCCGCTGCGCTCTTCTCTTCCGCCGGCTTCACTTCCGCCGGTTTCTCCTCCTTCGCGGAAGTGTCAATTCCCAGATTTTCCATTTTCGTTTTGAGTTCCGCCAGCGATTTTTCGATCTCTTCTACAGAATAGAAGGTATCGCAGTATTCACAGTGAAGTTTTTGTGTTGCCGGATCGAACTCCATGGTAACCCCGCAGCCGGGACAACGATAATGCTGTTCCATCTCAATCCCCCCCTTGATTCCTTAATTGAACAACCGTCCGTTTACCTTACTTTCTTTTCCTGCCTCTTCCCGTCTTTTCTGCAGGACCTTTTCGATTCTCTCCTCCTCCTTTGTCTTGTTTCTGTCCGGAGGAGACGCCTGCCCGACGACTTCAAAGCCACTGCTGAAGTCCGAGAATTTGCCGGTAGAATCACCGACATTGTTCGACTGTGTAAGAAAATGCTCCGCGATGCGCAACGTAAAGCTGACTCCGATAAACACCGCAAGAAGCATGCTTACAAACCAAAAGAATCCGCTCATATCTTATCTCCTCTGTCTTTCATTCACCAGTTGCTCGTTGCCGTCCGCAGCATCCCGCACTCCCCGGCCGATCCGAAACAGTTTCTTTATGGCGGGCAGCCAGTACAACCCGAGGAACACGACGGTAATCGGAATATAGATCAATGCAAACATAAGCACCTCGTCACCGGTCGACATCTCATCGTTGAAAGCGTTTGTATTGATAATCGCAAACAGGCCCATCAGCAGAGCGCAGAGGACTATGCCCAGAGTGACAAATATCCCATATGCTTTCGTCTTGTTGACCGGCAGAGAGCAAACGGTCTTGCCCGTCTGTCCGTTGACAAGAACCGTGTAAGGCTGATCGCGGTATCTCGTGGTCATGAACCAGACCGGCAACAGTGCGTAGCGTCCGCGGATTTCCTCCGCCACCGGATGCGAGGAGACTTCCTTCGCACGCATGGCTTTTCTTCTGGCAGTAAATTCCTCCTGAAACATGCGCTTTGCCCGGATGCACGCCTGGGTTCCGGCTTCCCTTTTGCCCACGTCGGCCTGATCGGAGTAAAAACCGGAGAGATAGGTCTCGGTAAACTTCACCGCCTCATTCGTGCGGTACGGCTCCAGTTTGTTCGAAAAAGAATCGTTGAACCTTCGGGAAGCATCCATGGTCATCCGGCGAAACGTGCTGTCCGCAGCCAGATAGTAATGATAAACATTCTCCCCGTCAGTGTATTTCCAGCGCTGCGCGTCGGAAGTATAAACATCAAAGAGCCAGTAGGGAATATAGATTCCGCAGACCCGCTCCGGTTCAAAGTTCCGGATTTCGTCCGGAATGAACCTGCCGCTTTCAATCTGTGTGCGCATGAGCCGCTCCGCCCGCTCCCTTGTAACCTTGAAAGGTATGATGAAATCCGGACGGCGGCAGTCCTTCAGCCGTTCCGTCACAATCGTCGGCTGACCGCAATATGCGCAGAACGAGGACGTCTCGACATCACGAAACGCAAGTTCCGCACCGCAGGAACTGCAGCGAAGAATCTTCATGGACATCGTCAGAAACTCATCGTCGTTGCTCTCCTCCGGTTCCCCCGTTTCCGCCGGTTTCGCAGGTTCGTTCATCCTGCGGATCAGCTCTTCCAGAGAGAGTTTCGATTCACTCACTTCCTCCACGGTGAACGATTCATTGCAAAAAACACAATGAAGTCCCTGTGTCTCCGGATCGAACACCAAACCTCCACCGCATTTCGGGCAAGTATAATTCTTTGCCATAGCACACCCCCCTTACATACTATGTCTCGCAGTCGTACCGATTTAAATACGAGTTTGTTTATGTTAAATGAAATTTACCATTTTCTGTATTGTACCATTCTGTTTTTCTTTGAGATGTCACATGATTCCAATAAG
>JAGAFM010000093.1 GCA_017612655.1 Clostridia bacterium
AACTGGAGATTGTCACAGGGCTTTCCTCCTGATCTTGATTTCTGCTCAATCTCAAGTATATCAGGAATTCCCTGTGATGTCTATTTCTTAGCGCCTTTTTTCTGAATTCTTACCCACACCTTCTAGTGAAGAGTCAAAAGAAAAGAGGAATTCTCTCGTGAAGTCCAAAAAGCACGCCCTTCAAACCGCCGCGCTCTGCCTGACTGCTCTGGCAGTCCTGCTCTCTTTCACGTCCTGCTTTCTGTTCCCGAAAAACGAGAAGCAGAGCATTCTCGAGCCGGAAGACCTCTCCGTCTATGAACTGGATTCGGATACGGGACGGCTGAAATCCACCGCCGGAGCCGATTCCCTGCAGGTTCTCGTCGAGAAGTCTCTCGATTATATCCGTCACGACTGCGACTATTCGAAACTCAAATCCGTCCACGATCCCGTCGGTTTTCTGGCGGAGTACGCGATTCTGGAATGGTACGGCAGCCGGAATCTGACTTTTGCGCAGGCAAGGGAAAAAGCAGCCCTCCTGTTCGGCACCGCGGACGCGCTGAAAGAGGCTGATCCGGATCTGTATCGGCGCATTTACGAGGACATGGACGTCATGGAGCCGGACGAAGCCGTAAACCAGTATATGTCCGGCCTGAGGGATGCGTTCCGGACCGGCGAGATCGGGCCGGAGGATCCGAAATACGACGAGTATTCCAGGATGCTCACCGACTGGGACAAGGGCGCGGAATATGTGCTGGAGCACTATCCCGATATGTTTTCCGGGTTTAACGTGATGATCGGAATGAACAGCGCGCTCCGGTTTCTGCGGGAATACGCGACCATGGAACGATACAACGAAGAACTGGCGGTCTTCAAGGATCTGAGCACCGAATTCAAGCCGGAGAACATCACTGTGAGAGACGACGGCACCTGCTCTTACGACATGGGGAACGTCGACCGCGGACAAGACGTCTATATGCTGGATCTGGATTATTACTATGACAACGGCAGGTACTATATCATCGGGTACGATATTTGCGTAGGTTCCAAAGGCGGCTGACCGGCCGGACGAATCCGCAGCCTCGCCCATTCACCAGGTTGAAACGCTCCCCCGCCTTTCCTGGCGGGGGAGTTTTTTAGCCAAAAGTAACAAGAGATTTTTGTGTCAGGTTGCACTTTTCTACGATAACTCGGTTGAAAAAATGGGGAAACGGGTGCTATTATATAAGCGAAAACAATTAGAAGTTGCATTTTTCTCGGATAGGAGACTGCGTATGGAAATCAAGCATTTACGATTTCCTGCTTGACCGAACGATCATCGGGAAGTAGCTGCGGCATGCCGAATCCAGGCCGGTGCGCTTTTTCAGTCGTCTCAAACAATTTGAAAGCTGGAAAAAAGAAAAGGACGGTCATCTTTCTGTCCGTCCGATTCAGCATGTCCACGTCGTCAACCGGTTCGCTTCCTGTTTTTCTCATTCGGCGATTTCCCCGAGTCCTTCCGCAATCCCGAGCATCACAATGCCGAGAATCACGCAGCCGACGCAGAGGTACCGCTTCCATCCGATGTTTTCCTTGAGAATGATCCGGGACAGAAGAACCGAAACGATGCAGTACGACGCAACCATCGGAGCTGCGAGAACCGGTTTCCTGGCCATTGCGAACACATAGAAAACCTGTCCGAACTCTTCGAAACAAGCCGCCATTCCTTTGTTGAGCAGTTCTGCCTTCTCAAAGGGATTGTACGGCTTTTTGTTTTTGATCCAAAGGAAAACCCAGCACACGATGCCGGCGGCGAGAAACGTCAGTCCGTAGAGGATCAGAACATCGATCTCTCCGAGCCCCAGGCCCGTCTCTTCATCCAGAATAATACCGTCCGCTGCGGTCCCGATCGTGTCAAACAGACAGTAGAGGAGGGGAAACAGGAGCGCCAGAGCACCGAACTGGGCCTTTTTCGCGGCTGCGCGGTCTCCTGGAGTCTTTGCGAGGGCGTTCGCTTCCCTGCGGGCCAGCAGGTTTTCCAGGATCGCCAGAGTTATTACACCGAGCACGATCAAAACGGTACCGACAAGGTTCAGAGGAGAAAGATCTCCGAGATCATCCTGAACCGTTCCCGTTACCGCAAAGATGATCAGCATGGCAATCATCGAGAACGCGCCGGAAGCATTCTGAACCGGGGACACGATCGACACTTCCAGGTAGCGCAGACCTGCATATCCGATCACCATGGAAACGATATAGGCAAGCGAAGCCGGGGAATAGCGAACCGCATTCTCCAGCAGGCCCGGGAGAGAGAACCCCGTTTCCGAAAACGGAAGAAGGACGAGTGCGACCGCTCCCATGACCATGCCGACCCAGACTGCAATCTTAAGATGAGAGAACCGATCTTCCGAATCGGTTCCTTTTTTATAAAACAGATCGGCAAGGCCCCAGCCTAATATGCAGATCAGGGAAAAGAAAAACCACTCCATGCGAAAACTCCTTTCCGGGACGGGTCAGCCTTTGAAGGATTCTTTCAGCGTAACAATTCGGTTGAACGTATTCGGATTTCTGGTGTCCAGACAGTAATAGGCATCCCGAACGAACTGAAACCGTTCCCCGGGCTTCGCCTCCTTCAGGGATTTCTCGATCCGCACGGCGGTCAGTTTCCGGGCGGAATCGGGATTCAGGCAGGCATCGTAACGTTCGGGGGGAATCTCGTTCATGTTCTCTTCGGTGAACAGACGGTCGTAGAGCACGACTTCTGCCTCTTCCGAATACGGTGCGGAAAGCCAGTGGATGGTCCCTTTCACCTTTCTTCCGTCCGAGGGATTCCCGTTTCCGGTCTCAAGGTCTACGGTTCCGTGGATTTCCCGGATGCTGCCGTCCTCATTCCGGATCACCTCTCCGCATTTCAGAAGATAGGCTCCCATCAGGCGAACCTCTCCCCCGGGCTTCAGGCGGAAATACTTAGGCGGAGGATCCAGACAGAAATCCGTCTCATCAATGTACAGCTCTTTTGTGAACGGAACTTCCCTGGTGCCGAGTTCCGGCATTTTGGGATGATTGGGAAGGGTGAAATACTCCACTTTTCCGTCTTCATAATTGTCAACCACGATCTTGACCGGATGAAGAACCGCTACCCTTCTGGGGGCGCGGTTGTCCAGTTCTTCCCGGATGCAGTGCTCCAGTTGGGCAATATCCACCATGGAATTCGTCTTCGCCACACCGATTCTGGAGCAAAAATCCAGGATGGATTCCGGCGTGTATCCTCTCCGTCTCAGGCCGCAGAGGGTCGGCATCCGGGGGTCATCCCATCCGTCCACGATTCCGGTTTCCACAAGATGACGCAGAAACCGTTTGGAAAGGACGGTGTTTGTCAGATTCAGACGGGAAAACTCAATCTGTCTCGGTTTGGACGGAACGCTGCAGTTCGCTATGACCCAGTCGTAAAGAGGCCGGTGGATCTCATATTCCAGCGAACAGAGCGAATGGGTGATCCCCTCCAGCGCATCCTGGATCGGATGCGCAAAATCGTACATCGGATAGATGCACCATTTTGTTCCCTGGCGGTGATGTTCGATATACCGGATCCGGTAAAGAACCGGATCGCGCATGCAGAAATTGCCGGACGCCAGATCGATTTTGGCGCGGAGCGTGTATTTCCCTTCCGGAAATTCCCCTGCCTTCATGCGTGCGAACAGATCCAGGCTTACCTCGATCGGACGGTCCCTCCAGGGAGAGACGGCCGGGTGCGTCAGATCGCCGCAGAAAGCGGGATCCCGGAACTGCTCCGCCGTCAGCTCGCAGACATACGCAAGCCCCTTCCGGATCAGCTCCGTTGCGTACTCGTAGTCCTTCTCGAAATAGTCCGAACCGAAGAAAAAGCGGTCCTCCCAGTCGAATCCGAGCCAGTGGATGTCCTCCTGGATCGCTTCCACGTATTCGTTGTCTTCCTTGGCTGGGTTGGTATCGTCCATCCGGAGGTTGCAGATCCCCCCGAATTTCCGGGCGATCCCGAAATCGATGACCAGCGCCTTGCAGTGTCCGATGTGCAGGTAGCCGTTCGGCTCAGGCGGGAACCGCGTGTGAACCCGGTCGTACACGCCGGCGGCAAGGTCCTCCCGGACCGCGTCCTCGATGAAGTTGGAGCCGCTCTCTCTGATGATCTCTTCCATAGTTCCTCCCATGCCCCCGTCATCCGTTCTCCGCCCCGCGCGCGGATTCCGCCAGCGCGCGGATTCTGCGGCGGGTTTCCGCCTCTCCCAGAATCTGCATGACGGTGTAGAGGTCCGGCGCGTTTTCCCGGCCCGTCACCGCGATCCGGAGAAACATCGAAACGTCCGCGACATTGCCGCGGTACCGTTCGGGTTCCGCCTTGTAGGCTTTCATGTCCGAGGCAAATCCGATGGACTCCGTGATGACCTTGATCTTGTCGAACCACACGTTCATCTCGTCCGCCGGGGAATAGGTCCGCAAAAACGCCTCGCAGGATTCCGCGACGTCCGCCTTCTCAAACCGCGCCAGCGGCTCCTCGTCCCGGACATAGTAGTCCGCGTAGAAGAAGGAAACCGCCTCCTTCGCCTCTTTCCATGTTCCGTAGTCTTTTCTCGGTTTCTTCCCGCCGCGTCCGATCGCGAAGACCGCCAGGGCCTTCTCCGGATCCGCGGACAGACACGCCGCGAACGAGGGGTCGAACCGTTCCGCCCAGGATAGGACTTTCTCCCTGACCTCCTCCGCGGACATCCGGGCAACCACGTTCCGGGACACGTCGCTGAGCTTTTTGTAGTCGAACAGACAGCCCGACGCGCTCATTTTCTTCAGGGAGAACGGGAACGCGGTATAGGGGAGATCAGGATTGGCCGCATGCCATTCCTCGTAGTTGGAATTCAGCAACGTCATGACGTACTCGATGACGCAGAGCGGATCGAACCCGAGCGCCTCGTAATCGTCCAGGTTGGCGCCGAGATCCCGCTTGGAAAGCTTTTTCTTGACCAGTTTCCCCTCTTCGTCCTCCTTCAGCTGCATCAGCTGGGAGATGTGAAGGTATTTCGGGGGACGGAAGCCGAGGAACCGGAACAGCATCAGGTGACGGGCCAGACTGGGAAGCCACTCTTCGCCCCGGACGACGTGGGTCGTCCGCATCAGGTGATCGTCCACCGCGTGCGCGAAGTGATAGGAGGGGATGCCGTCGGATTTCAGAAGCACCTCGTCCCGGTCGTTCTCGGGAATCTCGAGGTCCCCTTTGACCAGATCCGTGAAGCGGATCTTCTTCTCCGGATCTCCGTCCGCCCGCATTCGGAGCACGAACGGATGCCCTTTCGACAGGTGCTCCCTCGCCTCCTCCACCGTAATGGAGCGGTTTTTCTCGGTCTGCTCCTTCAGTTCGGTGTCGTCCTCGTGCCAGTCCCTTGCCTGGATTTCTTCCTTTTTGTTTACCGCGTTCAGAGCGGCCAGCTCCTCCTCCGTGGTGAAGACCGGATAGGCGTGTCCTTCCGCGACCAGCTTCTTGGCGAAGACGTGATAGATCTCCCGCCTCTGGCTCTGCGTATAAGGACCGTACTCCCCGATCTCCCCGCCTTCGGCGGCTCCCTCGTCGAACCGGATCCCGTAGTGGGAAAGCGTCCGGATCAGCGCCTCCTTGGCGCCCGGGACTTCGCGTTTCGCGTCGGTGTCCTCAATCCTGAGATAGAAAACGCCGCCTGACTGATGGGCCAGCCGTTCGCAGACCGTGGCGGGAAACAGGCCGCCGAAGTGGACAAATCCCGTGGGAGACGGTGCAAAGCGGGTCACTTTTGCTCCTTCGGGAAGATTCCTAGGCGGATACTTTTCCTCCAGTTCCTGCGGGGTCATTGTCACGTTCGGAAACAGCACCTCCGACATTTCTATGTCCTTCACGTTCTGGCTCTCCTTTTCGTCGTAATCCTCTCTTGGAGGGATCCAGTTCTCGGCAATCGGCAGAGAATCCGGCACCCCGGAATCCGTTCCCCGGAATCCGACCGCCTCCGGCGAGTGGGCGTCCCCGGTCAGAACGAACCTGGCCCCATGGGCGCACAGGTACTCCCGGATCGGCCGGGAGGGATAGGGCTCCTGTCTGTAGCCCCGGGAAATTGCGCCGAAATTGCATTCAAACGGGATTCCGGTCGCGAGCAGACGGTCGGCTGCCCTCATCCAGGCGGAGCGGTATCTCGGATGGTTCTCATCGAACAGCTGCCCGTCTCCGTTGAATTTGGAAATCAAATCAAAATGTCCGATCAGATGACAGCGGGTCTTTTCCGCGACATCCGCAACCAGTTCGTAATACGCCTCGGCGAAGGCGTAAAAATCCCCGCCGAAGCAGGTCTCTACCGCCCGGATCTGCTCCGCTTTGCTGTTGTCCACGGAACAGTACTCACCGCCAGCGAAAACATAATGAACCGATCCGATGATGTAATCGTATCCTTCTGCGGGGATCTCGGTGTAGTAGTCCTGTTCGATTCCGCAGAGCACCCGGATTTTCCCCCGGTACGCCTTTTTCAGACGGGTGATTTCCTCGCGGTACGGAAGATGCTGTTCCGGTCTCATGCACCAGTTCTGAGGGATGGAGAGACAGGCGTGGTCGGAAAACCCGATTTCCGTCATTCCGCGGGAGAGTGCGGCCTTCAGCGTTTCCTCCGGCGATGCACTGCCGTCGCTGAAGGTGGTGTGGACATGATAATCGGTCATCCCACGGACCGTCGTACCGTCCGTCGTCATTGGGGCTTGGCCTCCCCGGTTCCCTGCTCGCTCACGATTGAATTCTCCTGCTTCACCTTATGATCGATAATGTGGCGGGACGCCAGTTCCCGCTTGACTTCGGAAACGGGAATCCCCGCTTCCGTCATCAGAACCAGAACGTGATAGGCAAGATCCGCAATCTCGTAGACGGTTTCCCTGCGGTCTCCCGATTTTCCGGCGATAATCACTTCAGTGGATTCCTCGCCGATCTTCTTCAGGATCTTGTCGAGACCCTTCTGAAACAGATAGGTAGTATAGGATCCTTCCGGAAGATCCCGCTTTCTGGATTCCAGCAGTTCGTAAAGCCCTTCCGTCGTAAAATCGGACCGGGTCCCGCTCTTCCAGAGCAGGTTCGTAAAGCAACTCTCCGATCCCGTGTGACAGGCCGGGCCGTCCGGCTCCACCAGAACCGTCAGGGCGTCCAGATCGCAGTCCGCCGTAATGGAGACGATATGCTGATAATTCCCGCTGGTATCTCCCTTCCGCCACAGTTCCTGTCTGGAGCGGCTCCAGAAGCAGGTCAGTTCCTCCCGGATCGACCGTTCCAGGCTTTCGCGGTTCATATACGCCACCGTCAGAACCTTGCGGGATACCGCATCCTGCACGACGGCCGGAATCAGTCCGTTTTCATCAAACCTGAGCTCATCCAATGAAACCATATTCTTTCTCTCTCTTTCTTTCCAGTCGGGTTTGTCAGGCGTTCCTCACCGTACGAACGGGAATCCCGGCCTCCGCCATTTCCCGCTTCAGTTCGCTGATCTCCACTTCTCCGAAATGAAAAATCGAAGCGGCGAGCCCCGCGTCCACACCGGGAATGGTGCGGAACAGAGTCAGAAAATCCCCGATGGTACCCGCTCCGCCCGAAGCGATGACGGGAACCGAAACCGCTTCGCACACGGCTGCCAGCATCGGAAGATCGAATCCCCCTTTGACCCCGTCCGTGTCGATGGAGTTGACGACGACTTCTCCCGCGCCCTCCTCGACACAGCGGCGGATCCAGCCGATGGCCTCCATGCCGGTGTCTTCTCTTCCTCCCTTGGCAAACACGGAAAAACGTCCGTTAACCCGTTTGATGTCGGCGGAGAGCACCACGCACTGGCTGCCGTACCGCTTTGCCGCCTCACCGACCAGAGAAGGATTGCGGATCGCGCCCGAATTGACGCTGACCTTATCGGCACCGCATTTCAAAACCCGGTCAAAATCCTCAAGGGATCCGATTCCACCGCCCACTGTCAAAGGGATAAACACTCTGCGTGCGGTTTCGGTCAGAATCTCCGTAAACAGCTTTCGCCCTTCCGCAGATGCCGTGATATCGTAGAAAACCAGTTCGTCGGCACCGTGACTGCTGTAGTATTCCGCCAGCGACACGGGCGAAGAAACGTCCCGAAGGCCCTGAAAATTGGTTCCCTTTACGACGCGTCCGTCCCTGACGTCCAGACAGGGGATAATCCGCTTGGTTATCACTTTGCCACCTCAACTGCTTCCTTCAGGTTGATTGCACCGGTATAGTAGGCCTTCCCGATGATCGCGCCGTACAGCCCCAGTTCCGACAGACGCCGGACGTCCGACAGCGAGGAAACGCCTCCCGACGCAATGAAACGGAGAGAGAACCGCTCTTTCAGTTCTGCGTACAAAGAATGGTTGGTCCCCTCCATCGCTCCGTCTCTGGAAATATCCGTACAGATCACCGTCCGGACACCGACCGTTTCGAGCATCCGGCAAAAATCGAAGACGTCGACAGACGATACTTCCGTCCATCCGCGAACCGCGACAAACCCGTTCTTCAGATCCGCGCCGACTGCGATCCTGTCTCCGAACTCGTTCACCGCGGATTCCAGAAAGGAAGGATTCTCAAGCGCGGCGGTTCCCAGAATCACGCGGTCCAGTCCCGCTTCCAGGTAAGTCCTGATCTGTTCTTCAGACCGGATCCCTCCCCCGATCTCACAGCGAAGCCCGCTCTCTTCCCGGATCCGGAGAACCGCGGACAGATTGGGAGTCCCTCCGTCTCTCGCACCTTCCAGATCCACCAGGTGAATCCATTGGGCCCCCTGGGACGCAAAATCCGCCCCGACTGCTGCGGGATCTTCGCTGTAAACCGTCATACGGTTGTAGTCGCCCCGAAGCAGACGAACGGCCTTTCCTTCAAACAAATCGATCGCCGGAAGAATCAGCATGGGTTCACCTCACAGAATGCGCGCAGAATCGAAAGCCCGACGCTGCCGCTCTTTTCCGGATGGAACTGACATCCGAACACATTTCCCTTTGAGACAACCGCCGTCAGGGGAGCGCCGTAATCCGTCGTGGCAATCAGGGACTCCCCGCAGTCCGCCGCGTAAAAAGAGTGGACAAAATAGACGTAATCGCCCTCCCGGATTCCGGATAGAATGGGACAGGGGCGGAGAAGATGCAGACGGTTCCACCCGATCTGCGGGATTTTCAGCCCTGCGGGAATGACCTCCGCAATCGGCCGGATCGCCCCCTTCAGGAGACCGAGCCCTTCGTGTTCCCCGAATTCATAGCTTTTTTCGAACAGCAGCTGCATGCCGAGGCAGATGCCGAGCAGCGGCTTCCCCGCTGCGGCTTCCTCCCGGACGGCCTCCGCCATTCCGCAGTCGCTCAGTTTCCTTGCGGCGTCGGCAAACGCCCCGACACCGGGCAGCACGATCCGATCCGCGGAACGAATCCTGTCCCGGTCCCGCGTTACAACCGCGTCCTCTCCGATTGCGGAAAAGGAAGACCGAAGCGAGAACAGGTTTCCTACCCCGTAGTCGATGATTGCAATCATGAAAGAATTCCTTTCGTGGAAGGAATATCGTCATAGAAATCGGGGTCAATCGACACCGCCTGCCGCAGCGAACGTCCTGCCGCCTTGAAGGAAGCCTCCAGAACATGGTGGGCGTTTTCCCCGGACAGCTCCCTCA
>JAGAFM010000094.1 GCA_017612655.1 Clostridia bacterium
CAACGCGGCAAAGCTCCGGGAGGAACTGGAACTGTCAGGCGCGATCTTTCACTCTTCCAGCGATACGGAAATCATCGCCTATCTGGTGACGAAGGAACGGCTGAGAACCCCATCCATCGAAGAGGCGGTGTTTCGCGCCGTTCAGTCTCTTGACGGGGCCTATTCCCTGATCCTCTTGTCCTCACAGAAACTGATCTGTGCCAGGGATCCGTACGGATTCCGCCCCCTCTGCTACGGGGTCCGGGAAGACGGAACCTACATCATCGCTTCGGAAAGCTGCGCGCTGAACGCGGTCGGCGCGGATAAAATCCGCGATATCGAACCTGGGGAAATTCTGACGTTCAGCGCCTCTGGCATTCATTCGAACCGGAAACTCTGCGGCAGTACGCCCGTCCGTCACTGCATTTTCGAATACATCTACTTTTCCCGTCCCGATTCGATTCAGGACGGCGTGTCGGTTCAGGAATCCAGGATCCGGGCGGGCAGAATTCTGGCCCATCATCACCCCGTCGGGGCGGATCTCGTCATCGGGGTGCCGGATTCCGGTCTGGACGCGGCACTCGGCTACAGTCTGGAATCGGGAATCCCCTACGGAATCGGACTGATCAAGAACAAGTACATCGGGCGGACCTTTATCTCCCCGGAAAACAGGTCGGATCAGGTTCGGATCAAACTAGCACCAGTTGAACAAGCCGTCAGGGGCAAAAGAATCGTGCTGATCGACGACTCGATCGTCCGGGGAACGACCTGCGGACAGATCGTATCCCTGCTCCGTCATGCTGGAGCGGCGGAGATTCATATGCGCGTTTCCGCGCCTCCGTTCCTCCATCCGTGCTATTACGGAACCGATATCGATTCCACGGAGAATCTGATTGCCTGCCATTACAGTATAGAAGAAATCGCGGAAAGGATCGGCGCCGATTCCCTCGGTTATCTGCCGGTGGAATCGCTGCATGAGCTGATCGGTTCCGACTGCTTCTGCGGCGCATGCTTTGACGGAAGGTATCCGACCGAAATCCCGGGAGACGCCCCGAAAGACCGTTTCGAGAGGCGTCTGTCCGAATGCTGAAACTGGGTGAACGAATGGAAAACGTCTTTGACAGAAAAATTATTCTGGAAAACGGAACGGAGTTTTACGGGTCCTCCTTCGGCGCGGAAAAAGACGCCGTGCTCGAACTCGTGTTCAATACGTCCATGGTCGGATATCAGGAGATCCTCTCGGATCCCTCCTATGCCGGTCAGGCAGTCGTCATGACCTATCCGCTGATCGGGAATTACGGAACCGCCGCGGACGACTACGAATCGTCCCGTCCCGCGATGGGCGCGATGATCGTCCGTCAGTACGAGAACGAGCCCTCGAACTTCCGCAGCGTCGAGACACTGTCTGCGGTCATGCGAAATGCCGGAGTGATCGGCATAAGCGGAGTGGATACGAGAAAACTGACGAGGATGATCCGGGACCGCGGTACGGGAAAAGTCCTGATCGCGGATGCCGCCCTTCCCCTTTCCGACGGGATCGAGCGCCTGCGCGCCACGGACCTGCGCAGGGATCTGGTTCCTTCCGTCAGCTGCCGCGAAGAGACTGTCTGGGGTCCGGAGAACAAAGGGCCCCATATCGTGATTCTGGACTGCGGGATCAAACAGAACATTATCCGTTCTTTCCTGAAACGGGACTGCAGGGTGACTACCGTACCCTGGAACACCGGAGCGGACAGGATCCGCTCCCTGGATCCGGACGGCATTTTCGTCTCCAACGGCCCCGGAGATCCTTCCGACGTTCCGGAAACCGTCCGGACGGTCCGCAGTCTCTTAGGCTCTTATCCCCTTTTCGGAATCTGTCTGGGACACCAGATTCTTTCGCTCGCTTACGGTGCGAAAACCTACAAGCTGAAATTCGGTCACAGAGGCGGAAACCATCCGGTACGCAACCTCGAGACGGGCAGGATAGAAATTACTTCGCAGAACCATTCCTACGCGGTTCTGACCGACAGTCTTTCCCGAACACCTCTGACGGTTACCCATCTCAATCTTCTGGACGAAACCGTAGAAGGGGTCCGGTGCGGACGCGACTCCGCTTTCGGGGTGCAGTATCATCCAGAGAGTTCTCCGGGTCCTCAGGACAGTTCCTATCTGTTTGACCGTTTTCTGGATTTGATCGGGAAAGGAAAGAATCATGCCGAAAAGAACTGATTTACGGAAAATACTGGTGATCGGTTCCGGCCCCATCGTGATCGGTCAGGCAGCGGAGTTCGACTATGCGGGAACGCAGGCCTGCCTTGCGCTGAAAGAAGAAGGTTACGAGGTGATCCTCTGCAATTCCAACCCGGCCACCATCATGACGGACACCTCCATCGCGGACAAAATCTACATGGAGCCTCTGACGCTGGAATACATCGCAAGAATCGTCCGTTTTGAACGGCCGGACGCAATTCTCCCAGGAATCGGCGGGCAGACCGGTCTGAATCTCGCGGTTCAGCTGGAGAAAAAAGGAATTCTTGCGGAATGCGGCGTAGAGCTTCTCGGTACTGCGAGCCGTTCCATCGAACAGGCGGAGGACCGGGATCTCTTTAAACGGCTCTGCGAGGAGATCGGCGAACCGGTCCTTCCCTCCGAAGAGGCAAAGAGTCTCGAAGAAGGAATTCGGATCGCGGAAGAAATCGGATACCC
Source organism: Clostridia bacterium (assembly GCA_017612655.1). Taxonomy (GTDB): domain Bacteria; phylum Bacillota; class Clostridia; order Oscillospirales; family CAG-272; genus RGIG3925. The sequence continues at coordinate 2,668 of JAGAFM010000094.1, forward strand.
TGTGGTTCTCCGGCCCGCGTTCACGCTCGGAGGAACCGGCGGAGGCTTTGCCGAGTCGGAAGCCGACCTGATCCCGCTCCTCAAAAACGGGCTCGCTCTCTCTCCCGTCGGAAGAGTGCTGATCGAAAAGAGCGTCAAGGGATTCAAAGAGATCGAGTACGAGGTGATCCGCGATAAAAACGACACGGCAATCACCGTCTGCAACATGGAAAACGTCGATCCTGTCGGCATCCATACCGGCGATTCGATTGTGGTATGCCCTTCCCAGACACTGACCAACAAAGAGTATCACATGCTCCGCGACAGCGCGCTGAAGATCATCCGTGCGCTACGGATCGAAGGCGGATGCAACGTCCAGTTTGCCCTGGATCCGAATTCTTTTACCTACTATCTCATCGAAGTCAATCCTCGCGTTTCCCGTTCGTCCGCACTCGCATCTAAGGCCAGCGGCTATCCGATCGCCCGCGTTTCGGCGAAAATCGGCGTCGGGATGACTCTGGACGAGATTCCCCTTGCCAACTCTCCCGCGTCCTTTGAACCCTCCCTGGACTATGTCGTGACCAAACTGGCACGCTTCCCCTTCGACAAGTTCTACGACGCGGACAACCGTCTTTCGACTCAGATGAAGGCGACCGGCGAAACAATGAGCGTCGGCAGAACGTTCGAAGAAAGTCTGCTCAAGGGCATTCGCTCCCTGGAATCCGGTGCGTTTCACCTCCGCCTCCCGAAATTTGACGGAACGGATCCGGCGGCTCTGAAGGAGTATATCCGGGAAGGAAGAGACGACCGCTTCTTCGCCATTGCAGAGCTTTTCCGTCAGGGCTGTTCGGTCGAGACGGTCGCAGACGTCACGCAGATCGACCGGTTCTTTCTGCGGAAGATCCGCGGGATTGTTGAGTTCGAGCAGGTGATCCGTGAAAATCCCCTCCGGATCGAGGTCCTTGTCCGGGCAAAGAGAACCGGCTTTTCCGATCGGGAAATCGGACGTCTCTGGAACCGTACGGAGAAAGAAATCTACGAGTTCCGGAAGCAGAACGGGATTACGCCTGTCTACAAGATGATCGACACGTGCGCTGCCGAATTCGACAGCTACATTCCGTATTTCTACTCCACTTACGAAGAAGAAAACGAATCGGTCGTATCCGGAAAGAAAAAGCTCATCGTTCTCGGGTCCGGACCGATCCGGATCGGTCAGGGCGTCGAGTTCGACTATTCTACCGTTCACGCCGTTCAGACCATTCAGGCAGCCGGCTACGAGGCGATCATCATCAACAACAACCCCGAAACCGTTTCGACCGACTACACCTGTTCCGACAAGCTCTATTTCGAGCCGCTCTGCATCGAGGACGTGATGAACGTCGTCGACCTGGAATCACCGGAAGGAGTCATCGTAACGTTCGGCGGACAGACGGCGATCAATCTAGCGGGAGCTCTCAAGGACCGCGGTGTGAGACTGATCGGAACGGACTGCGACGCCATCGCACGGGCCGAAGACCGGGATCTCTTCGAGCATCTGCTTCTTTCCCTCTCCGTCCCCCAACC
>JAGAFM010000095.1 GCA_017612655.1 Clostridia bacterium
AGCTGCGCTTCGAACAGAATTTTCTTCCCGCTTTTCTGCGCCTCGGCAAGATAGGCTCCCGTATCGCAGAGGTACGGTTTCAGCTGTTCGGCACAGTCCCGGACCCAGTTCTGCAGCTTCTCCTCCGTATAAGGTTCCGCACCGTAAACCTTCGTCAGGGTCAGATTCTTCCACTCGGCAAGGTCGGAGAGATGCGTCCTGAGTTCCTCAGGATAGAACAGTTCTCCGGCGAGGACGGTTTTCTTCTGATATTTGTCCGAATAGAAAGGAGCGATCCCCTGTTTGGTCGAGCCGTACTTTTTGTCTGCCAGTCTCGCCTCTTCGAGGGCATCGAGTTCCCGGTGCCAGGGAAGAAGAAGGGAAGCACGGTCGCTGATCTTCAGGTTCTCCGGGGTAATCTCAACCCCTTTGGCAGTCACTTCCCGGATTTCCTTCAGAAGATTTTCGGGATCCAGGGCTACGCCGTTTCCGAGAACGTTGACTACGCCTTTCCGGAACACGCCGGACGGAAGCAGATGCAGCGCAAACTTCCCGTACTCGTTGATTACGGTATGTCCCGCGTTACCGCCTCCCTGATACCGGACCACAATATCGTACTGTCCGGTCAGGAGGTCAACCATCCGGCCTTTTCCCTCATCGCCCCAGTTGATTCCGACAATCGCGCAGTTGTTCATTTTGTCAAACCTCTTTATATGTATTTTTTATTTTCCGCTGTCGCCGTAATTGGAGAGGACCCTTGCGGAAGGATCGTTGACGTTGCATCCTTTCCAGGATTTGTTCGGCATCCAGAAATCGGTAACCATTTCCGACTGACCGGGATAGTAACGTTCGAAAATCTCGCGGTAGAGCAGGGATTCCTTCGTAAACGGAGTTGCATGCGGAAACCGTTTTGCCCGTTCCTCCCACTCGCCGTCCGCGTAATGCCGCTCCGCGTATTCCTTCAGGTCGTCGACCATCGAATGACCGACCGCGTCGGAGAAAGCGGCTTTCTCCCGCCAGAGAATCTCGTCCGGCAGATAACCGAGTCCTTCGAACGCGTGACGGAGGAGATATTTCCCCTTGCCGTAGCGGTTCATCTTCATTTCGGGATCCAGGGACATGACGTACCGGACGAATTCGAGATCTCCGAAAGGAACGCGCGCCTCAAGCGAGTTCACGGAGATGCACCGGTCCGCCCGAAGCACGTCGTACATGTGAAGCTCCCGGATGCGTTTTTCCGCCTCCAGCTGGAATGCCTCGGCGTCCGGCGCAAAATCGGTGTACTTGTATCCGAACAGTTCGTCGGATATTTCTCCGGTCAGAAGCACCCGGATGTCCGTGGTTTCATGGATCGCGCGGCAGACAAGGTACATGCCCATGCTCGCGCGGATCGTCGTGATGTCGTACGTTCCAAGAAGTTCAATGACGCGCTCCAGATTGGAAAGAACGTCGTCCGGAGTCATATAAACCTCGGTATGATCGGCCCCGATGAAGTCGGCAACCTGCCGCGCGTATTTCAGATCGATCGCGTCTTCGCTCATTCCGATCGCAAACGTCTTGATCGGCTCCGAACTTTTCCTTGCCGCGATTGCGCAGACCAGGGAAGAGTCCAGACCGCCTGACAGAAGAAAACCGACCTTTGCGTCCGATACCAGCCGCTTTTCAACGCCCGCGATCAGTTTTTCCCGGATGTTTCTGCATGCCGTATCCTGCGGGTCCCGGCAGACCGTCTGAACCGAAGCAGGATCCGCATAGCGCACAAACGCTCCGTTTTTGTAGTAGTGACCGGGAGGGAAAGGCATGATTTTTCCGCAGACGCCTACGAGGTTCTTCGCTTCGCTGGCGAATACAACCGTCCCGTTTTCGTCGTAACCGTAGTAAAGCGGGCGGATTCCGATCGGATCCCGTGCCGCGACATACTCTCCGGTCCGTCCGTCATACAAAACGCAGGCGAACTCGGCATCGAGCATGGAAAACATGCCCGTGCCGAATTCGCGCCACATCGGTAATATGATTTCGCAGTCGCTGTCGCTTCGGAAAACGTACCCTTTTTTCTTCAGAAGTTCACGCTCATGCTCGAAACCGTAAAGTTCTCCGTTGCAGACGACGTAACTGCCGTCGAGTTCGAAAGGCTGCATCCCGGATTCCGTCAGCCCCATGATGGAGAGGCGGTGGAAACCGAGAAGGCCTTTCCCCGTTTCTATGATTCTGGTGTCATCCGGTCCGCGGGATTTCGTTCTGGCGAATCCGGATTCAAAAGCCTGTTTGTCGGCGACCTCGCCGCAGTAACCGAAAATCGAACACATATGATACTTCCTTTACTCCACATCCTGCAGGGCGTCGTAGCCTTCTTCTCCGGTTCTGACCTTGACAACGTTTTCCACGTCATACACAAAGATTTTCCCGTCTCCGATATGTCCGGTGTACAGGACGTTCTTTGCGGTCTCGATCACCGTTCGGACAGGCACTTTGCTGACTACGATGTCCACCTGGACTTTCGGAAGAAGCGTCGCCTCGATCTGAACGCCGCGGTAGTATTCCGGCTGTCCCTTCTGTGCACCGCATCCAAGGACATGGGAAACCGTCATGCCGGTGATTCCGATGCCCATCATGGCGGACTTCAGCGCTTCAAACCGGGATTCCCTGCATAGGATTTCCACCTTCGTCATTTTCGGCGCGCCTGATTCAAAAGCAGGCACTTTCCGGACAGGAACCGCTTCTGCGGGAGGAATTTCGCCGCTTACGGCGACTGCTCCCTCGTATTCGTAGGGAAGTCCCTGAACGGTCGGAGAGAAGTCCGCGTAGGCGCTCGGAAGACCGTGCTCGGTGGAATCCAGTCCCTTCAGCTCCTCTTCGGGAGAAACGCGGAGTCCGACTGTTTTTTTGATGACCAGGAATGTCAGCGTCATGCAGACGGCCGTCCAGAGAAGGATAGAACCGATCCCCAGCAGCTGGACGCCGAGCAGACGGAACTCCCCGGTATAGAAGAGGCCGTTCAGACCGGCCGGTGCGTCCGGGGTGGCGAGAAGCCCGACGGCGACCGTTCCCCAGACTCCGTTCGCGAAATGCACTGCGACCGCGCCGACAGGGTCGTCGATATGAAGCTTGAGATCGAGAAATTCAACAACGAGGACAACAAGGATTCCCGAAACAAGTCCCACGACGGTCGCACCGACGGCGTCCAGCGCATCGCAGCCGGCCGTAATGCCGACCAGGCCGGCCAGGGAGGCGTTCAGACACATTGAGACGTCCGGCTTGCCGTTCTTCACCCAGGTGAAGATCAGCGTCGTACAGGTTGCGACGGCCGGAGCCACGGTGGTTGTTACGAAGATGGAGGCGAGGGACGTTCCGTCCCACGCGGCTGCCCCGTTGAAACCGTACCAGCCGAACCAGAGAATGAAGCAGCCTAGCGCTCCGAGCGTAATCGCGTGACCGGGAATCGCATTGACCTTTTTGACTTTTCCGTCTTTTTCGCGGATGTATTTTCCCAGTCTCGGTCCGACCAGAATGGCTCCGATCAGAGCAGTCAGCCCGCCGACCGAATGGATCGCGGCGGAGCCGGCAAAATCATGAAATCCGAGACCGGCAAGCCAGCCCTGGGAGTTCCAGACCCATCCGGCTTCGATCGGGTAGACGAACAGGGAAATCACGCCGGAATAAATGCAGTAGGAAAGAAATTTCGTCCGCTCCGCCATCGATCCGGAAACGATCGTCGCGGCGGTCGCGCAGAATACCAGATTGAAGACGAACGAAGGTGCGTTCCCGTCCCGTAGAAAGCCTCCGAAATCCGTGAGTATCTTGAGATTCGGAACGCCGATGAACCCGAGAACGTAGTCTTCCGCCATCATGAGGGAGAAACCGAGCAGGACGAAAACAACCGTTCCGATGCAGAAGTCCATCAGGTTTTTCATGATGATGTTGCCCGCGTTCTTCGCCCGGGTGAAACCCGTTTCCACCATGGCAAAGCCTGCCTGCATCAGAAAGACTAGCGCAGCGCCGATCAGAAACCAGATTCCGAATACCTCTCTGGTTACGCCCTCTTCGATTAGTTTACTGAGTTCTTCCACAGCCATGGGACTTTATCCTCCGTTATCTGACGCTGAACAGAATGTCTCCGTAGGTCGGGAAAGGCCAGTAATTCTTTGCCGTGATGGTCTCCGCTTCGTCGCAGGCGACACGCAGTTCGCACATCTTCGGAAGGACGTTGTCCCGGATCATCTCGGATTCCGGAATAATGCCGGCCGCGTCGTGCAGAGAAATGACTGCGCTCTCCAGGGATTCCACTTTTTCACAGATGCTTTCCGCCAGCGCTGACAGACGGGCGACCAGTTTTTTCTCGCAGCCGCACGGTGCGGACGGATCGAAGGACAGCTTTGCGGCGGCGTCTTTCGCCGTATCCGCTGCATAGTGCCGGACTGCCGGAGCGATCTGCGTCTTCGCCATGTCGACCATGGTGTTCGCCTCGATCAGAACGGTCTTGCAGTAGTTTTCCAGCATGATGTCGCAGCGGGAACGAAGTTCCTCCACGGTGAAAACCTTGTGAGAGGTCAGCATCTCGACGTTCTTCTTGTCCAGCAGATGCGGCATGCAGTCCGGCGTCGTCCGGTAATTCAGAAGCCCGCGGACTTCCGTCGCTTCCTTGATCCAGGCGTCGTCGTATCCGTTTCCGTTAAAGATGATGCGGCGGTGTGCCTTGATCGTATCCCGGATCATATCATGCAGCTGCGTTTCAAAGTCATCCGCGCCTTCCAGACTGTCCGCGAATCGTTTGAGACTCTCCGCGACGGCGCTGTTCAGCATGATGTTCGCGCAGGCGATGCTGTTGGACGAGCCGAGCATCCGGAATTCGAACTTGTTTCCGGTGAAGGCGAACGGGGACGTACGGTTCCGGTCCGTCGTATCGCGGTTGAATTTCGGCAGGACGTCGACGCCGAGCTTCAGCTGGGTCTTCTCCGCACCCTCGTAGGGAGTGTCGTTTTCGATTGCTTCCA
>JAGAFM010000096.1 GCA_017612655.1 Clostridia bacterium
CACTGACCCCGGAAGTAGAAGCTCTTGTCTAAGAGGGCGGCCTGCTTTGGGGATGCGACCGCTGTCAGGTAGGGCTGCTTCTTCCCCCGGATCGTTTTATAGACCACATACCCGGGAGGCAGTTCGGCAAGTTGTTCTTCGATCTCTTTGATGCGCCTTTGGGCGGTCGTATAGTCCATACTATCACCTCCGGTTCTATGATAACACAAAGCAGCCGATTTGTCAAGGTTATCAAGGTTGTTCCGGCGAATATTTCCGGTTCGGGCCGTATCACAGCTCTGAAACGATCTGATACGGAAGAGAACTGCAAAATAGTCAGGTACGATTCGGCAGATCGTGTCTGACATTTTTGCATGGGGAACCTCTGTGACGCCCTCATCGAGAAACCCGTTTTATCCGTAGAAAGAACAAGCGCGTATCTTCATCGGTTTTTGTGAAGCACAGCTGCGGGGATCGTTACACTTCTATTACAAATCCGTCCTGCTTCTTGACAGGCATTCCATAATCCGGTATGATAAATGCGAAACGGCGGTATCGCCCTGCCCCGAAAGGAGGAGTCTGCCATGGCATACAGCGAACGGATCAAGGATATCGGACGCATCCGGGACTATATGCGGGAATTCTTTGTTTTCGGCTTCCGGAGCCGCGAGGAATTCCGGCGGAAAAGCGCACGGTCCTATGACAACGAAAGAAGACGGGCAGAGAGCTGGCTTGGGGAGTACATGCAGTTCCGGCAGACAGCCGAGGGCAAAAACGTCTTCCTTTCCATCGACAGCCGGGCGGTTTGTCACAACCCCCTCTTCAAGGCATGGAAAACCAAGAGCTTTACGGACGGAGACATCACCCTGCATTTCCTGCTCATGGACATCCTGTCCTCTCCGGAAAATGTCATGTCCCTGCCGGAGATTCTGGAAAAGCTCGACGGACTGAGCGCCGGATTCCGCGATCCGAAGACATTTGACGAATCAACCGTCCGAAAAAAGCTGAAGGAATATGTCCGGGAAGGGATCGTCGCGGAGGAAAAAAACGGCAGAACGGTCATGTACCGGCGTGCGGAGGATGTGAAACTGCCGGGGTGCGATCTGCTCGATTTCTTCTCGGAAACGGCTCCGTGCGGTGTCGTCGGTTCGTTTCTGCTCGATAAGACGGACGAGCAGGCGGATGCGTTCACGTTCAAGCACCACTACGTCACCGGAACGATGGACAGCGAGATCCTCGCGGCGCTCTTCGACGCCATGCGGGAGAAGCGGAACGTCACCGTTGAGACGATCAACCGGCAAAAGGACCGCATTCGGGAGAATCACGTCGTGCCGCTCTGTATCATGATCAGCGCGCAAAGCGGGCGGCAGTATCTTATGGCGCATGTTCCGCGCTTTCGGAGGATCACCTCCTTCCGCCTGGACGGCATTTTATCGGTCAAACAGGATGAGGTCTGCGAATGGTACGATGACCTGAAAGCCCATTTTGAGCGGATGAGGCCGCATATCTGGGGTGTCAGTACGCGAAATGACACGGGCGAGAATCTTGAATACGTTGAATTCACCGTCTGTTACCGCGACGATGAAACGCACATCCCCGAGCGTCTCGAGCGGGAGAAGCGGAGCGGTTCGGTCGAGCATCTCGACGGGAATCGGAGCAGGTTTTCCGCATGGGTTTACGACAGCCGGGAGATGATCCCGTGGATGCGCTCCTTCCTCTGCCGGATCACGGATTTTCACTTTTCAAACAAAGAGCTGGAGACGCAATTTGCCGACGATCTCCGTGAGATGTACGAGCTGTACGGGATCACCGGGGAGGAAGGCGGGGACGCATGATGTTCAGCGAACTGTATTCCGCCTACTATAACGCGGTCGCCGCCATCCTGAAAGCCGCGGTCGATCATCCCGTCACAAAAAGCGAGATCCGTTCCATCGTAGAGGAGAAGGCTTTCGGCGAGAGCATCCTTACCATCCCGGCATCTCTGGAAGAAGAGCGTTGGCCGCTCTTGTACACGGACGGGACGACGCCGCTTCGCCATGCCCCGACGCTTCCGATGACGACCCTCGAAAAACGGTGGCTGAAAGCGATCGCGTCCGATCCCCGCGTGCGGCTGTTCGGAGACGGTTTGCCCGATTTCCCGGACGTGGAACCGCTGTACCGGCAGGAAGACGTGATCGTCTTCGACCTTTTTGCGGACGGCGATCCCTACGGGGACGCGGGCTACATCGAGCGATTCCGGCTGATCCTCCGGGCGGTGCGGGAAAAGTTTCCTCTGCGGATCGAGATGAAGGGACGCCGTGCTTCCCCGCGTAAGATCGAGCTTCTGCCGGATCACCTCGAGTATTCCGAAAAGGACGATAAATTCCGCCTGATCGGCTATACGCGCCGATACGGGCGGAATACGGTGAACCTTGCCCGAATTCTGACCTGCGAAGCGATGGAGACACCGGAGGGCTTCTTCCGGGAGAATGCGGAGCCTGTTCCCGAAGAACAGGTGACGGTGGTGATGGAGCTGACGGATCGCCGCAACGCGCTTGAACGGGTGCTGCTCCACTTCGCCAGCTATCGGAAGGAAGCGGTCCGGCTGGACGGGGACCGGTACAGGGTCTCCGTGACGTTTGACCGGGACGAGGAGGCGGACATTCTGATCCGCGTTTTGTCCTTCGGGCCGATGGTGCGTGTGACTGCTCCGGAGTCCTTCATCGGCCTGATACGTCAGAAACTGATTCGTCAAAAAAGCTGCGGACCGTGATGTTCGCAACTTTTTTTCCGTGAAAAGGGAGAAAGGATGGGATATAATGGCATCGCAAAGGCGCAGACAGCAGAATTCCGTGCCGGGGACTCAAAATCCCAACGCTGGTGAGGAGGCAACTCCGTAGAAACTGCGCCTTGTTCAAAGAAAGACGCGAACAGCAAACCGTCGTCTATACTCATCGGGCATAGACCCCGCAGAGTGAACGCGCGTCTTGAAGAAAGACACCGACAGCAATCAACAGCTTTTTTGAAAGATGCAGACAAAGGTGTCTTGTTTTCCCCCGAAAGATGCGGACAGCAACTTCTTCGTCTACGTTCGCTCCGCAGGAGCACCGGCTCATCGAAGTCGGGTGCCGCCCGGTGAAAACCCGGACACGTACAGTACAAACCGCATCTTGTTCCCCCTGAAAGGCGCAGACAGCAAATCAATCTGATGAGCTGAACACGGATTCGGCTTCCATCCGGGGGAGACCCCGCCCTGCGCCTTGACCGATCATTCAATCCATTCACATAAACCTTGAGAATGAAACG
>JAGAFM010000010.1 GCA_017612655.1 Clostridia bacterium
CCCATTTTTCATTGTTTCAGGCCAAATGACTTTTTTTGCCCGAAAAGCGCCGATTCTTTCGGGAAATTCTTGACAATTGCCGCAAATTAAGGTATAATCCAACATTGTGTCACCATGCAAAAACAACGTAGATCTGGAGGATTCATCAATGGCCCTGATCAATGTCACCACTCCCGATACCAATGTCAGAGAACTCGAGTTTTCTCTCGCACGCGACGTATTTGAGAAGGAGTGTGTCAAGGTATACAAGAAGAATGTCGGGAAGTACAACATCCCGGGATTCCGCCGCGGAAAGGCGCCCAAAGCGTTTATCGAAAAGATGTACGGCAAAGGCATCTTTTACGAAGATGCGCTGAATAATCTTCTTCCGGATCTGTATCACGACGTCCTGGAGGAATCCAAAATCGATGCGGTCAGCAGACCCGAGATCGACGTCAAGGAGATGGGAGACGAACAGATCATTCTGACGGCGAAGGTCTACGTCAAGCCTGAAGTCAAGCTCGGACAGTATCGCGGGATTGCGGTGACGAAGGAAGTCGCCGAAGTCTCGGAAGAAAGTATCGACAACGAGATCCAGCGCGTACGGGAGAGAAACTCCCGTGAAATCGACATCACAGACCGTCCCGCTCAGGCCGGTGACACGGTAGTCTTTGATTTTGACGGAAAGATCGACGGCGTTCCGTTTGACGGCGGAAAGTCTGAGGGATATCGGCTGAAGCTTGGCTCCGGTTCCTTCATTCCCGGTTTTGAGGATCAGATCGTCGGGAAGCGGATCGACGAACCGTTTGACGTTAATGTCACATTCCCGGATGACTACGCCAAAGAAGATCTCCAGGGGAAGGCTGCCGTCTTTTCCTGCCTGATCCATGAAATTATCGAGATCGATCTTCCGGAAGCGGACGACGAATTTGCCAAGGACGTTTCCGAATTCGACACGATCGCCGAATATCGTGCGGATATCCGCAAAAAGCAGGAGAAGGCCGCGGAAGATACGGCGGAACGTCAGATGGAAGATCAGCTGATCGACGAAATTGTGAAGTCTATGGAAGTTGACATCCCTCAGCCGATGATCGAAACGGAAATCGACAATCAGATCCGGAATTACGATCTTCGTCTCCGTCAGCAGGGTCTGAGCCTTGACATGTACCTGAAGTACACCGGTCTGGATCTGACCGCAATGAGAGATCAGTACAAAGATCAGGCGGAAAAACAGGTGAAAGTCAGCCTCGCACTGGAAGAGATCGTCAAACTGGAGAATATCGTGCCTACCGATGATCAGATCGCCGAGTTTTACACAAAGCTCTCTGAGAACTACGGGATGACGGCTGACGAAGTCCGCAAATACGTGGACGAAGAGGGTGTCCGGCATGACGCGGCTATCGAACAGGCCGTCCAGCTGATTAAGGACAGCGCCGTCGTCACCGCTCCGAAGGCCGAAACCGAAGAGCAGCCTGCTGAGAAGACGGAAAAGAAAAAGCCGAAGAGAACCAAGAAGGCCGCTCCATCGTCCGAAGAAGCCGCACCCGCCGACGCGGCACCTGAACAGAAAGAGTAATCTGATAAGAGGGTGGACGTCTTCCTGTCCCACCCTCTTTCTTTCCGATTTCACCCTGATTGAATGATAGTTACGGAGGTAGTTATGGCAGTGATTCCAATGGTGGTGGAGCAGACAGGCAGAGGTGAGCGCTCCTATGATATATATTCCAGACTTCTCAACGACCGGATCGTTTTCCTGGGCGACGAGATCAACGATCAGACCGCGTCTCTTGTCGTTGCGCAGCTGCTGTTCCTCGAAGCTCAGGATCCTGACAAGGACATCAGCCTTTATATCAACAGCCCCGGCGGTTCCGTGTCTGCCGGAATGGCGATCTACGACACGATGAATTTCATCAAGTGCGACGTCTCGACCATCTGCATCGGCATGGCGGCAAGCATGGGAGCTTTCCTGCTTTCTTCCGGCGCAAAGGGAAAGCGCATCGCCCTTCCGAACAGCACCATCATGATCCATCAGCCTCTCGGAGGCATGCAGGGACAGGCATCCGACATCAAGATCCATGCGGATCACATCCTCACGATCAAGAAAAAACTGAACGAGATTCTCGCTTCGAACACCGGAAAACCCCTGGATGTTATCGAACGGGATACGGACCGGGACAACTTCCTCTCTGCAGAAGAGGCAAAGGAATACGGCCTAATCGATGCCGTTTACGCAAAACGTGCCTGAGAGTGAGGCAGAGGTGAAAAAATGGCCGATCGTGTGAATTTGGGACGCAGGTGTTCGTTCTGCGGAAGACACGAGGGTGAGGTTTCTTTTCTGATTCCCGGACACAACTGTTTTATCTGCGACCGCTGCGTGGATTCCTGCTCGGAACTGATAGAGATTCAGGCGGGCGGGGAAGAGAGTTCGTTTTCCCCGGAACAGCTGCCGACTCCGGCTGAAATCAAAGCATCCCTTGATTCTTACGTGATCGGGCAGGATGACGCGAAGCGTGCCCTGGCCGTGGCGGTATATAACCACTACAAACGGATTACAACGCTCGAGACGTCGGGAAAACGCCGCGGAAAGAAAACGAAGGAATCCGACGGGGACGAGGTGGAACTTCAGAAAAGCAACGTACTCCTGCTCGGGCCGACTGGCGTCGGAAAAACGTATCTGGCACAGACTCTCGCAAAGACGATGAAGGTCCCCTTTGCGATCGCGGATGCGACTACGCTGACCGAAGCTGGTTATGTCGGGGAGGACGTCGAGAATATTCTTCTCCGCCTCATTCAGGCTGCTGACTATGATATCGAGCAGGCCGAACGTGGAATCATCTATATTGACGAAATCGATAAGATATCCCGCCGCTCCGAGAACCGTTCCATCACCCGGGACGTCTCCGGCGAAGGTGTTCAGCAGGCCCTTCTGAAAATTCTGGAAGGAACCGTATCGAATGTTCCTCCCCAGGGCGGAAGAAAGCATCCGAATCAGGAGTTTATTCAGATCCGCACCGATAACATCCTGTTCATCTGCGGCGGCGCTTTCGACGGACTGTCGGATATCATCGCTCAGAGACAGGGCGGAAAAATCATCGGGTTCAACGGTGATATCAAGCGGAAAAAAGAGAGAACGGAAGCCGGAGTTTACCGCGACGTCGAGGCGCATGACATCGTGAAGTACGGGCTGATTCCCGAACTCGTCGGACGTCTTCCCGTCATCGTCAGCCTGAGCGACCTGGACAAGGAGTCTCTGGTCCGCATCATTACCGAACCGAAGAATTCTCTGTACCGTCAGTATCGGAAACTGTTTGAGATGGACGGGGTGGAACTGACTTTTGATCCTGACGCACTGGATGCCGTAGCGGAAAGAGCCATCGAACGGGGAACCGGAGCACGGGGCCTGCGCGCAATCATGGAGGAAATCCTCGGACCGCTCATGTTTGAGGTTCCCTCGAGAAAGGGAGAGATTTCGGGTGTCCGCATTACCAGAGAAACGGTTCATGACCACGCTCCCGCCGTTTTTCTGACAACTTCCGAAGAGAAGAAAACTACAGACTCCTGAGGCTGTTACCTATAATGCAAAAACCCGTACGGACCGAATCCGTACGGGTTTTCCTGTTGGTCGATGGGCTCAGCGGACCGTTTTGTAGAGAGGTCCGTATGCGGCGCAGGCTCTGTAGTCCTGGCCCTCTTTGTCGCTTCCGAACGCACCCCAGCAGGCG
>JAGAFM010000097.1 GCA_017612655.1 Clostridia bacterium
CATCATCGACGATTTCCCTTCCGCCTATATCGCGGTCGTCGGGGACTCCATCTACTATTCCCGTTATGTGGAGGACCCGCCCTCGCTGGGATATGATAAGAATATAGACGAAGAGCAGTTCAACCGCTCCGGCGGCATCCTGTTCCGCACGAATATCGAAACGGGTGAGGAAAGCATTGCGTTCGAGCTGCCAGCCTACCGGCTGATCGATACGGGGATCCACCGCGTTGGGCAGTACGTCGTGATCGAATTTCAGAACACCGATTATTCCAATTATGAGGAGGAGACGGACATGTACGGCGTCTGGTACGCCTATCCGGAAGAAAACGGATGGGTCGTGTATGATACCGCAAGCGGAGAAGCGAAGGCGTATCGGGAGGGGAATCCATGATTTTAACGATTTCAGGCATCACCAAATCCTACGGGACAAATCTCGCTCTGGACCGTTTCACCGCCGCGCTCGAACCGGGGATCTACGCCCTGCTCGGACCGAACGGGAGCGGCAAATCCACCCTTATGAACATCCTGACGGATAATCTGAAGGCGGATTCCGGCTCGATCACCTACACGTCGGACGAAGGAGTTACCGAAGATGTGCTCAAAATGGGAGTGCGGTTCCGGGAAAAGCTCGGTTTCATGCCGCAGTATCCGGGGCTGTACCCGAACTTTTCCGTCGAACGGTTTATGTGGTATATGGCCGCGCTGAAGGGAATGACGAAAGCAGACTCGATGAAACAAATCCCGGAGATCCTTTCCGAGGTGGAGCTGGACGACGTGATGCGGCGCAAGATCGGTGCGCTGTCGGGAGGCATGAAGCAGCGGCTCGCCCTTGCGCAGGCCGTCCTCGGGGATCCCGAGATCCTCATCCTCGACGAGCCGACCGCAGGGCTCGACCCGAAGCAGCGCATTTCGATCCGCAACTATATCTCCCGGATCGCCTTCAACAAAATCGTGCTGATTGCCACCCACGTCGTACCGGACATCGAATTCATCGCGCGGGACGTCATCTTCCTCAAAAAAGGCGTGATCGTAGACAACGCGCCTCCGCACGTCCTGACGGAAAAGATCGCGGGATCGGTGTGGATCGTCCCCTGCGCGGAAGACGAGGTCCAGGGGATGCAGAACCGGTTCCGGGTGACGAACATCGCGCGGGACGAGACGACTGGGACCGTATTGCTTCGCGTATTGAATGAAAAAAAGCCATCCGAAGGCGCGGGGGCGGCCGCTCCGTCACTGGAGGACTATTATCTCCATGTGTTCGGGGACGAGGCGTCGAGGAACTGAAGTCCAATCCTACGCGCCGGTCGCAAAACCGCCGACCTATGGGAATCATATAGATCAGCACCCTTCGCAGAGCGCAGAGAGAACCGCTCTCAGCGCAGAACAGTCACAAGGCGCCGGGTCCGCCTCGGATCCCGCCGCCGCGGAGAAACCTAAACAGAGGGTAGAACGATGCAAAGCATACCGATTCGTATCATTCACGTTTTGTTTTTACTCACTCTTATGCTTCTTTTCTTCTCCTGCGGTTCAGAACCGATCGAAGATTCTCCCGATATGTTAGCATATTATGTGTTCAGAAGTTCGGAAGGATTCCCCCTTTCAGACAGCGCCCGGGAACCGGTCAAGATCAACCCCGTTTCCGGAGCGGTATCATTCGTATGTGTGGATCCTCTCTGTTCTCACGATTCGCCGGCTTGTCCTTTATATGACATCCAGTCTGCCGTAATGGACGGAATCCGGCTTTTTTACGTGTCAGAAGAAATTCCTCCGGCTCAAAAATGGAATCAAAAGGGCTCTTGTGAAATCCGCGAATATAACATGGTAACAGGAGAAATCCGCACGCTGGCGTCTTTTTCCGACGGCATCGTGCTGCTCGGAGCATACCGGAATTCCGTTTATTATGCCGCTTTGGTCTACGAAAAAGAAAGCGATGGATTCCGCTACGGTCTGTTCCGATCCGAAGAAAGAAAAACGGTTGAGCTACCGCTTTTGCGCGATTATCCGTCCACGGAAGGAGGAATGGACACAGGGGATTTTTCGTCTGTCTATGCGTTTGTGGAAGATCGGATTTTCTGGTATGCGCCCGGGGAGACGGGATACTTGTTTTATACGACTGATCTGGACGGAAATCCGCTGCAAATCCTGTCTGCCATACCCCCATACATCATGAACGGACAGTATGCGAATGGGTTTGCGTATTACAGCGTTCTGGGAGAACGGCCGGAAAACATGAACAGCGCAAACACTGTGATCCGATGGATGAATACCCGTGAAATCTGGCGTTCGCGTCTTGACGGCAGCGAAGCAGTTCTGCTCTGCAGCAATGCCGCGTCGTGGTACGTGTACGGTGATACCGTATACTATACCGTTCTCGAAGAGGAACCGGAAACCTTCGAATACAATGACGCGACAGAGACAAACTGGCTTGGGGGAAAGCTATTCGCAATGAAAACCGACGGGAGAGAGAAGAGGCTGATTTGTTCGCTCGATTCTGATTTCGATCTGACCGATACGAAGACCTTTCTCGGTGCGGTGACCAACCGAGGAACAACGTATGTCTGTATCGCAGTCCGTGATTTTCTTCCAAATCATTTCTATTCTTCCGGCTATGAATACGGCCTTTCTCCGAATACGTTAATCGTGAACACGGAGACAGGAGAAACCCGGTTTGTGGGGCCCCCGGAAGAAACGTCGGCTGAACGGTCCGGTTTTTTCCAAACGGATTCCCATCCCTGAAGCTGAGGCGGTTTTCCAAATCCGCGATTCCTTGGAAAAACCAGCGGGAAAACCCATTTCCCCGTTGACTTTCCCCCCGCAAAGTGCTATACTTTTTCCGGAGGGGAACGACGTGAAAAACCGTCTGACCCGATCTTGAAAAACGGGATTAAAGGAGACGAAAACGATGGCAAAGAAAAAGCTGAGAATCGGGATCATCGGCACAGGCGGCATCGCCCGCTGGCACGCTTATCAGTATCTGAAGATGGACGACTGCAAGATCGTCGCACTCGCGGATCTGGTCCCCGGCAAGGCGCAGAAATTCGCGGAAAATCTCGGAATCAAAGGCGCGAAGTACTACAACAGCCACAAGGAGCTTCTGGACGACGCGGAAGCGCTCGGACTGGACGGCGTTTCCATCTGCACGTACAACCGTCAGCACGCGGAACCGACCATCTACGCGCTGGACCGCGGCATCAATGTCCTGCTCGAGAAGCCCTTCACCGTTACCCTGGATGAGGCAGTCGCCGTCATGCGGGCGGAAAAGCGAAGCGGCAAGATCCTTTCCATCGGATTCCAGCCGAGATTCCACGCCAGCATGCAGTACATGAAAGAGATCGTCCGTTCCGGAAGACTCGGCCAGGTGTACTACATCCAGACCGGCGGCGGAAGACGCCGCGGCATTCCCGGCAGCACGTTCATCGAAGACAAGACGGCCGGCATCGGTGCGCTCGGCGATATCGGATGCTACTCCCTTGACATGTGTCTGGACGCCATCGGATACCCGAAGCCCTTGACCGTTTCCGCATTCAAGACCGACATCATC
This sequence comes from Clostridia bacterium, assembly GCA_017612655.1. GTDB lineage: Bacteria > Bacillota > Clostridia > Oscillospirales > CAG-272 > RGIG3925. The sequence goes on from JAGAFM010000097.1 coordinate 3,542, forward strand.
GGCAAAGACCCCGCTCAGTATGATGAAGCAGACCGCTTCTCCGTCGACGAGTTCGCAGTCGCCCTGATCCGTCTGGAAGGCGGCGTGACCATGGACTTCCGGATTTCCTGGGCTCTGAACGTCGACACCCCCGGGGACACCCTGATCATCGGCAACAAAGCGGGTCTCCGCATTCCGTCCACCGACTGCTGGAACGGCGGTTTCGGCGAGATGACGCTGTATGAGACCGTGGACGGCAAGGATATCGAGACCAAGCTGCCCGAACCGGAAAACAAAGTCGACTGCTTCTACGGCAAGGTTCGTTCCTTCCTGGATGCCATCAAGACGCCGGGCGCTAAGTCTCCGGTTCCGAGCTCCCAGATCCTTTACAACCAGGCAATCATCGACGGTATCGTCCGTTCCGCAAATCTCGGACGCGAAGTCGATATCGTCATTCCGGAAATCTAAGTTCGTTTCCAATTCCCATTAGATCGCAAAAGGCCGTTTCTTCTGTGCCGCAAACACAAAAAGGAACGGCCTTCTTTCGGTTTTCACTCTTCCCTTTTCACCCAACAATGGATTACTCTGTTCAGAAAGGAGGCTGCCTGAACATGGCAAGAAAAAAGACGGACCTGATTCTGTCCGCGGACAGTCCCCTTTCCGTGCTGTCCGGTATTTCGGACGCGCGTTCCGCCGCGTTTGCGTCGGTCGGAGTTCATACCCTGAGCGATCTGTGCCGGTTCTATCCCCGTACCTACGAGGACCGAGGCACATGTGTCCGGGTTTCCGACGCAGCTGCGCTAGCCGCGGAGGATGATCCCCAAAAGGTTTCCCTGATCCTGACGGTTTCCACAAGACCGGTCACCGCGAAACTCCCCGGGCGGAAAACGGTAACGAAGTTCGCGGCCGTTGACGAAACCGGACAGTGTTCGGTGACCTATTTCAACCAGCCTTATATCGGAACCGCGTTTGCCGTGGGGCAGACGTACCGGTTCTATGGGAAAGTCTCCCTTTACAACAAGAGACTGTCCCTGGTTTCCCCTGCTTATGAACCGGTTCCGGAATCGGAAGGTGATCCGCTCCCTTCCCTGTATCCGGTCTACCGCTGCCCGGAAGGGCTGACGCAAAAAAAGATCGCGAAAGCGATCTCACAGGCACTCCTTATTTGTTATCCGGACAATACCGAGATTCCCGATCTGCTTCCGGACGAAATCCGGGAACGGTACGGGCTTTGCTCCGCGCGGTTTGCTCTTTTCACGATCCACCAGCCCGAGAACTGGAAGGATCTGGAAACGGCCAGGAAACGGCTGTCCTTCGAGGAACTGTTCCGATTCGCGCTGTCCCTACGGTTTCACCGGAATCTGCAGAGGGCCGCTGCGCCGCGTCCCGTTCCCAGGACAGATCTGTCTCCCTTCCTTTCCGTTCATCCGTTCTCCCTAACCGGTGCGCAGGAACGGGTCATCCGGGAAATCCGGGATGATCTTTCCTCCCCCGATCACCCCATGAACCGCATCCTGATCGGGGACGTCGGGAGCGGGAAAACCGTGTGCGCAGCCGCTGCGATCTACTGTTCCGTGAAAGCAGGCATGCAGGCTGCCCTGATGGCGCCAACGGAGATTTTAGCAAGACAGCATTACCTGGATCTGTGTCCCATGTTCGAATCGCTCGGGATCTCCTGCGGGCTGCTGGTCGGTTCCCTCTCCGCCGCGGGAAAGAAAGCCCGGAAAGCGGAACTCCGCTCCGGGACGCTTTCGGTAATCATCGGGACGCATGCGCTGTTGGAAGACGACACGGTCTTTTCGGATCTCGGGCTGGTCGTCATCGACGAACAGCACCGGTTCGGCGTGGAACAGCGGGAGAGGCTGAGAAACAAAGCACGTTCTGCCCATCTTCTCATGATGTCCGCCACCCCGATTCCGAGAACCCTTGCACTCAC
>JAGAFM010000098.1 GCA_017612655.1 Clostridia bacterium
TCGTAGACGCCGTTCATCGCGCCCTTTGAGGTGTTCCCGATGACGTAGATGTCATCACCGGACTGACGGATCGCGAAGCCGTCCGAACCCCATTTGCCGGTTTCTTTGGAACCGAGATCCGCAAGCCATGCGATGTCATCCGCGAACATCTCCGCGACCGCGGGAAGGATGGCGGGGGTCGCCAGGATAATGGAGCCGTAGCCTTCGCCGGGTCTTGAAACAATCGCGAAATCGGCGCCTAGAACCTTCTTCAGGTGGTACTGAAGATCCTGTGCGGCAAACGCAAGGACCGCATCCGATTCCGCCGCCTTGGGCAAAACGATCGTTCCGAGAACCGCGCCGTCCTTCGTCTTCAGACAGGAGGGCAGGGAAAGATCTTCGGGGAGCGGATCCCCCCCTTCAAAGGGATCGGTTTCCGGCTCGGACACCGGCGAAGTCGCCGGTTCGATTCCGGAAGTGCCTTCGGCGTCGGAGGAAGGTCCCGGATTGTCTGCGGGTGTCTCGCCGCAGGAGATCAGAAGCGGGATCAGCATCAGGAGTGCGAGCAGAATCGAGATTGTCTTTTTCATATCGATAACTCCTTCTCAGCAGTCGGATTTGATGACTTTACGGACTGCGCAGAGGTCGGTCCCCAGACGGACGGTTTTTGGGGAGCCTGAGACTTAGCAGTGAAGTCGGGATGCCCCGCCGCCTCGAGGAAGGACCGAAACGTCCTGCGGTATCCTTCCGCGTCGACCAGAAAGGACAGGCCGTGCGGTGCACCTTCCACCTCGAACAGGGATACGGAGTCGGGATTGGCGTCCCGGACGTCGCGGCTCATGGAGCAGGGAACAAAGTTGTCCGCGGTCCCGTGGACGATCTGGATCGGGACACGCGTGCGCTTCACCGTATCCGTCGCACGGATGGAGGAGAGACGGAAATGACCGAACAAAAGCGCACCGAGCGAGACAAAGGGCAGGAGGGGACGGGAAAACCCGATCAGCTTTCGCATGACGTCGGAGATGATCTGAACAGGATCCGAGAAGGGACAGTCCGCAAAAATCCCGCGGACCTCCGGCGGCAGGTCTTCGCCGGCCGCGAACAGAACGGTCGCGCCTCCCATGGAAATGCCTTCCACGTAAAGGGGCGTGCCGAGCCCGAACCGCTCCAGAAGAAACCGGCACCAGGTCAGAACGTCGAACCGTTCCCGGACGCCGAAGCTGATCGTATGCCCGCCTGACTGACCGTGGGCGCGCTGATCGACCAGAAGGACGTTGTCCCCCAGATCCAGCGCCATCCGGAGCCCGCCTGCGAAATCCCGGATTCCGCTGCTGCGGTACCCGTTGAACTGCAGGTGGAACGGACGGCCCGGGCGCGTCACGTAGAGGCGTCCGTACAGGAGGATGCCTTCGCGCGAGCGGACGGTGACTTCCTCGAACGGAATGGACACCGCTGCCTTGATGACCCCGCGCATCTGCTCCGCGTAGGGATCGAAGTCTTTCCCGCGGATCGGTTCCGGGGGAGGCGTCTTCTTCTTTCCGCGGAAGAAAATGATCAGGTACAGGAAAAAGGAGAGCAGGAGGCAGAAGGCGAATAGGGAGATGAGGATGATCCAGAAGACTTTCACGGCACATTCCTCCGTTCTTTGTGTCAGCGGCCGGATCCCGGCTTTTCCGTCAGAACCGAAAGGGCGGCCAGAAGGGCGTGCGTCAGATCGGTGCCTTCGGGAGGCTCTGCGGGAACGTGCAGAAAGCCGCGCGGGATGTCCGGGGTAAACCGGTGGGCCAGCAGCCGGTAAAAGAGGTCGTTGCAGACGAAGGTGCCTGCGGAATCGGAGACTTCGGCCGGGTATCCGGCCTGAAGGATTGCTTCCGCCATGGCCTCCGCGGGGAGCAGCGTGGCAAGTTTCGCCGGCCCGCCCGGAAGAATTGCTTTTCCTCGGGGCCGGGAGCCGCTGTTGTCGGGAATCCGGGCGTCCATCCGGTTCACGGCGAACCGTTCCGGAGTCAGGGCGGTCCTGCCGCCGGCTTCTCCCACGCATACGATCACGTGAGGACGGCACTCCGCCGCCCGCTCGAAAAGGACCTTCGCGCATTCTCCGAAGACGACGGGAAGAGTGCAGGAAAACAGCCTGGCGGTACCGAGCTTCTCGGGCAGAGCGCGCACCGCGCTGGCGGAAGCGTTTGTCTCCCGTCCGCCGAACGGCTCAAAGCAGCTGACCAGAATCCGCTGTGTGCGCATGGAATCTCCTCCCTTCGGAATCATTCAGAAAACGGGACCGGGGCTTCCGGCCTTCTGGACAGAACGGATCAGACGTCGGACCAGAGCACGGACGGCGAACAGAACGGCCGCACCGGCGGCGATCAGTCCCAGAAGAATCAGAAGGTGTTCTCCCCGCAGCGGGACCAGGAGAAAGACCGACCCGAACAGAAGAGAGGCCGATGTATAGAGAACACACATGCCGAAAAAGACCGCTGCCCGGATGCGGGAAAAGGGAAGACTGACCGTAAGGAGCATCAGAAGTCCGATTGCCCCGGTGGCAAGCGTGGCGAGGGTTGAACACTCTTCCGCTGTCCAGACCCCTTCCAGCAGCGAGGCAACTGTCGCGCAGAGGGTCACTGCCAGTGCACCGGGCAGGGCCCGTGAAAAGACGGTGAGCAGAAACTTTCCCCGGATTCTTTCCGCGTTGGGCTCCAGCGCCAGGAAGAACGAGGGGAGGCCGACCGTCAGAGCAGAGACGAGAGTGAGCTGAATCGGCTGAAACGGATAGCCGGAAGGTAGGAACAGAATCAAAAGGCTCAGCACGAAGGAATAGAGCGTTTTGACCAGAAACAGGGACGCGGTCCGGCTGATGTTGTTGATGACGCGGCGTCCTTCGGATACGATTTCGGGAAGCGCGCAGAAATCACTGTCGAGAAGAATGAGCTGAGCGGCATGGCGCGCGGCGTCTGAGCCGCCCGCCATGGCGATGGAACAGTCCGCGCACTTCATTGCCGGAATATCGTTGACACCGTCTCCGGTCATGGCGACGGTATGTCCCTGGGCTTTCAGCGCGAGGATCAGGTCGTGTTTCCGCTCCGGCGTAACCCGCCCGAAAACCACGGAATCCCGTGCGGAGAGGAGGAGTTCATCTTCGGAAAGGAGGGAAACGTCCACGGCGTGCTCGCTTGCGTGTTCCAGGCCGGCGGTTTCGGCAATTCGGGAAACCGTAATGGGGTCGTCGCCGGAAATGACGCGGAGATCGACGCCCTGTTCTTTGAAAAAGGAAAGGGCTTGACGAACGTTTGGACGCAGCTCGTCCGTGAGGAGAATCAAACCGAGAATCCTTCCGACGGGGGGAAGGGACTGCCCTTCGATCGTTCCGTCGCATTCGGCGAGGCATAGAACCCGGAGGCCCTGATTCGCGTATCCATCTGCTTCCTGCTTCAGTTTTCCGCAGAAACGCTGTCCGAGGACAAAGGAGGGAGCGCCGATGACCAGCGTTTTTCCGTCCACGAACGTGGCTGCGGACAGCTTTCGGGTGGAGGAGAAGGGCAGGACTGTCACAGCCGGCTCATGCCCTGGCTCGATTTCCCGGGCGATCGCGGAAAGCGTCGCTGAACTTCGGTCCATAGGCCCCAGAACCCGGGAGATCGCCTTTCGGAATTCTTCTTCATTCGATTCCGCAGGGGAGAGTTTCGTCAGTTTCATGGAGCCCGTAGTCAGGGTTCCTGTCTTGTCCAGACAGAGCGTGTCGACACGTGCTAACGTCTCAATTCCGAACAGTTCCTGAACCAGCGTGCGCTTACGGCCCAGCCGGACGACTCCCACGGCGAGAGCCACGGAAGCGAGCAGCATCAGTCCCTCCGGAATCATTCCGACCATCGCGGCCACGGTGGAGGGAATCGCACGCTCGAGTTCTGTGTGCTGCAGGAAGTACTGCTTGCAGAAGAGCAGAATTCCGATCGGAACGAGCAGAATGCTGACAAAACGAACAATCCGCTTCAAATCCGTCATGAGAGCGGAGTGAGGGGGGACGATCTTCTTTGCCTTGCGCGTAAGCCGGTTGATGTAGCTTTCGTCTCCGACACAGACCAGCTGGCAGACGGCTTCCCCTGCAGTCAGATAACTGCCTGAATAGAGCCAGTCGCCCGGTTCTTTTGGAACGGAGTCCTGTTCACCGGTAAGGAGCGCTTCTCCAGCGTCACACGTTCCCTCTCTCAGGATAGCGTCCGCCGGAACCTGATCTCCAGTACGAAGCAGGACGAGATCTCCCTTGACCGCTTCCTCCGCTCGTAATTCCAGAACAGCACCGTTCCGCCTGACGCGAACCGGCGCCTCGGATAGAAGTTTGAGACGGTTGACCGTTTTTCTCGCCCGGAGTTCCTGCACCGTCCCGATCAGCGTATTGCTGACAACAACCCCCAGGAAGAGCATATTCCGATAGGCGTGGACCGTAAGCAGGGCGCACGCCAGCAGGATATTCAGCAGATTAAACAGGGTGAACAGATTGTCCGTGATGATCCGGAGCACCGTCCGGCCGGGATTCTCCGAAACACCGTTTCCAAGTCCCTGACGCTGAAGGGTTTCCGCCTCTTCCGCGGAAAGCCCGCAGAGAGCAGTGGGCTGAAAGCCGTCCGGCGTTCCGGAGGGCAGGGAAAGCGTTGCCTCGGCTTCTTGTTGGGGGAAAGCGTTCGTTTTTTTCACAATTTTTCCATCTCCGGCTCAGAGAAGAATTCGGGACATGCTCCGTCAGAGCATCAGATAGGCCAGAAGGAGGGAATAGGTGTTGCGCAGACCGTCCACGTGTGTCCGCTCGTATCCGTGACTGTTGGCGCAGCCGAAACCGATGGCGGCATGACGGATGTCGTGACCCGCCACGATGCTGCCGTCGCAGTCGGTTCCGTAATGGGGAGTAAAAATATCCATGACGAAGTTGATCCCCGCGTCGACAGCGGTCTTGCGCAGTTCGTTCGTCAGTTCCCAGTGATACGGAAAACGGGAGTCTTTGCAGAAAATCGTGACTTTATGTTCGTCCGAGGTCTGATCCGGTCCGGTCGGGGCAATGTCCACTGCGATCATGTCGCAGATTCCGTCGGGAAGCCAGGCGGTCCCGTGACCGATTTCCTCATAGCACGCGAAGTAGAAATACACATGACGGGAAAGGGATGCTCCCGACTGCTTCAGCGCACGGATTACGGTCAGCAGTATCGCAACCGCTGCCTTGTCATCCACAAAATGAGACTTCAGATAGCCGCCGGAGCGGGTGAATCTCGGCTCCAGCGCAACGATATCCCCGGTCGTGATGCCGTATGCCTGGACATCCGAAGGGGAAGCAACGTCCAGATCCAGCAGAACGCATACGTTCTTTCGATAGTCTGCCGGCTCTTTCAGCTCGTTTTCCGTCACGTGTACGGAACCGGGAGTCCGGCAGACGCTTCCCGTGAAACAGGAGCCGTCTCTCGTCCTGATTCTAACGTTCTCCATCATGGCGTAGTCCGCATGCAGACCTCCGACCGGACAGACGTTGAGCGTTCCGTCCGGATTGATTTTCCGAACCATGAGTCCGATATCGTCCAGATGTGCGGTCACGCAGAGCGAATTCCCTTCGCCCCCCAGATCGGCGATGATGCCGCCTTTCCGGGTTTGGATATATGGGCAGTCCAGATCCTCCAGCAGCTTTCTGAGAACGGACTGAATCGGTTCGCAGTATCCGGTCGTGCTATCGGTTTCCGTCAGGAGCCGGAAAGTGTCCACGCAGTACTTTTCGTCGAAGATGAACGCGTTCTTTTTCATGGCTTTTTCCGTCATAACCCTTTGCCTTTTTTGAGAGGCCGGAGACGGTTCTCCTTCCTTTCGTATAAGTTGTCTCATTCCGGAAAGGGCTCTTTTTCGTTAAACCCCTCCTTCTTTTCATTTTACCAAAAAAGGGGGAGGAAAGCAAGAGTTCTTCCAAAAAATGGAATGGGGGACACGCTCCGTTTCCCCTGCTGTATCCTGATTCCCCGTAATTGAAACGAAAAGTAGGGATAAACCGCCTTTTTCTTGACTTTTTCTCTGCTTTTTGCTACAATGAAAACGGAATTCGTCAGTTGTCTGTACGTCATGCCCCGCCCGTTTCCGGATAACGGGCGGAGCCCACGCTTTGAATGGGGGGATCTCTTTGAACAGTCCGGTTTCTTTCGAGAGAAAGGGAAGAAAAACAGGCCTTTTCCTCATTCTGTTGATCTACTGCGGCGCCGTCCTGTTTGGCCTCTGGATTTTTCGGTCTTTCCTTTCGGATCTTTTGTTTCCATATTCTTTGCTGATTGCGGACGTTACGGCCACCCTGTTTGTGTTTCTTTTTTCGCTGATTTTCCGGAATGCCTCTGTCTATGACCCGTACTGGAGTGTTCAGCCGCCGGTGATTCTGTTTGCCTTCGCCCTTTCGTCATCTTTCACTCCGCTGTCCGTGCTCCTTCTTCTCTCCGTCTTTTTCTGGGGGATCCGCCTGACCGTGAACTGGATCCGCACCTTTCAGTCCCTGGAAAAACAGGATTGGAGGTACGATCTTCTGAGGGAGAAAAGCGGTCCATTTTACTTCTTTGTCAACTTGTTCGGCATCCATCTGGTACCGACTCTCGTCGTATTCCTCTGCATTCTGCCACCGGTGACGGCTGTTCGGAACGGCTCTGTACTGAA
>JAGAFM010000099.1 GCA_017612655.1 Clostridia bacterium
ACAGAGTTTTTAGTTTTTATCCAGTTGTGTTCTGGACTGCGTTGAGAAATTGACACCGAGAGTATATTGGTCGTATGGGGACGAAAGCAAGGAAAGCCAAAAACTGTTTGAACAAATGCCAGTCCTTCTCCTTCGACTATGCAAAAACCAGGATATGGTTTGAAACAGTCGGACTAACGACTTACTGCTGTTATTCTTCCAAGGCATCCAAACAATCCCCGAGTAGTTCCCGATACTCCTCAAGCGCATTATAGATCCCGTCCTCTGAGAGAACACCTCGTTTCAGATCGTGGGGAAGCAGCCCCTTCTCATCATCCTCATAGTCCTGCTTCCAGAGATCGCTTTGCAGATACTGCTCCAGTTGACGGGCAGATTCCTGCATTGCTTCCAGTTCGTCATTTGACGGTGAGGACTTATGAAGAAGTGTTTCCAACTCAGTCAACATCTCTTCGAACTTCTTGATCCTCTCAATCTGTTCAGAGCGGATACCTTTTTTTTGCTTTCGCATCAGGAGTGATTGAAAAAACCGTTTCAATTTTGCCATATCAGTCTTCCTCCCAGTTCAACCTTTTCCCTATTTATAGGACACGATATTAATCTGACACGAAAACGCTTCCCTAAGAGAAGTTAGTCCGAATCCATGGCAGAAGAGCGGAAAAAGGGCCGTGTACTACCGGTTCGAGCGGAGCCTTTTTCGGGTTAATCAAGCAATCAACGATGAGGAAGACGTTCGCGCCGACCTCAGCCGCTGGCAGATCCTCCTCCATATCATTGCCGACCATCAGACAATCTTCCGGGGAGCAGGCGCAAGCATTCAGTATTTCCCGATAGTATCCCGGGAAGGGCTTACAGAATCCGGAATTCTCATAAGTTGTTATTCGATCAAAGGAGGCCGGTTCAAGTCCCGCCCAGCGCAGACGTGCCTCTATGGCGCAAAGCGGGAAAACGGGATTCGTTGCAATAACCAGAAAGTACCCCTGCCGCTTCAACTCAGTGATCAGTGCGGCAGCCTCCGGCTGAAACCCGCAGAACCGTTTCACCGACTCGAATTCCGTCCGGTAGTACTCTTCAAAGGGAGCTGGATTCAGCGGAGCACGTTCGGGATAGAGTTCGTTGAGAGCCTCCCAGAAAACGGCCTCGTTTGTTCGCTTTCCGTCGTTCCGCATCATGGCTCTTGTTGCTGCCCAGATCTTCGGAATCAGTTCCTTCGGTTCAAAGCCATGACACGAGAGGAATCCGGCAAGGGAAGCAAAATAGCCATCGGTGAACGTCTTCAGGTTCATGGGAAGAAGGGTGCCATCCAGATCGAACCAGATCGATTTTCCGGGCATGTCTTTCTGCTCCATCAGGTCTTGCTCAGATGCATCATCCAGGCATGGGGGAAGATTTTGCACAGAACGCGGTAGAACTTGAAGAACAACCGCGGTGTATAGACTCCACGTCCCTTCCCGGCAAGGGTCAGCGACCGGCAGGCAACCTTTTTCGGATCGCATCGGGGAAGCGTGTCAAACGTTTTCGAAACACCGCGCTCGATTCCGGCAACCGGGAGAAACTCGGTATCCATCGGGCCGGGACATACGGCAAGAACATTGATCCCTTTCTTCTTCTCCTCGAAACGCAGCGATTTGGAGAACGAGAGAACATAGGCTTTCGTGGAACAGTAAACCGTCATGTTCGGATTCGGAGCAAAAGCGGCGATCGAACAGACGTTCACTACGAAGGCCCCTTTTTTCATTCTCGGAAGCACCGCCGTCGTCAGTTCGGTCAGCGCCCTGACGTTCACCTCTGTCATGCTTCCCTGCCTTGCGGGATCCTGTTCCGACAAAGGCCCGATTGTTCCGAATCCTGCGCAGTTGACGAGGACCGCGACTTCGGGTTCTGAAGTATCGAGAGCTTGGATCAGAGAAGCGATTCCGGAGGGTTCGGACAGATCGGCCGGAATCGGAACGATCCGGTCGCCGAAACGTTCCTTCAGTGCAAGAAGCCGGTCCTGTCTGCGCGCTGTAACCCAGATCTGATCCAGACAGAGTTCCTTGCAGAACGAACCTGCCAGACAATTCACGTATTCCGTCCCAAGCCCTGAGGACGCACCTGTGACAATTGCAATTCTCATAACCGTATTTCTCCCTCTGATTCATTGGTTGGACTCAACCGGTCGGCAGAATGACGGGGTCCCATGGCAATTCTATCACGAAGTGCAGACGATTTCAAGTTGTTCGGTTCGGTTTTTCGAGAACTGGCTCTGAGAATGAGATCACCCACTCTGCAAAAGGGAGCAGTCTTCCGTTGCGATCACATTCACGCCTCTTGCTTTTTCCCGGTTTCCGCAGTATAATGGAGGTGCACGGCGGAAACGGAGAGAGACTGTGCTCTCCGGACTGTGTCCGCAGTTGCCGTTGGCAGTTCATGATTTCACTGTCAAATCCCGCCGAATCATTCAGGAGGCAGAATCCATGTCATCGCGATTCTTGATTTCTCTTGTGCTCACTCTTGCACTGATCCTTCTTATGACCGCATGTGCCGGTCAGGAGGACCCCGTGGAAACGGCTTCCTCCGAAGAAAAAACTGCTCCGGCCGTCTCCGACGAGTCGACGGAACAGACGGGGGCCGCTTCAAGCGAACCGCTGCAGGAAACTTCAGACACCGGTCCTGCCCCGGGGACGGAAGATCCTTCCGTTCAAACGGAGGAACCCGCAAGCGACTCCCCCCACGTCCACGACTGGGATCAGGCCGAAACCGTTTCCAGGAGCGAGCCGACGTGTGAGCTGGACGGATTCGTCACGCTGCGATGTTCCTGCGGAGAAGAGAGAACCGATCCCCTTCCGGCGGATGGTCATTCCTATTCGGTTACCGGCGAAACCACCGCGACCTGCACCTCTGAGGGATCCAGAACCTATACGTGTTCCCGCTGCGGAAATTCCTACGAGGAAAGCCTTCCGGCCCTCGGTCACCATTTTGTTACAACTTCGAAAAAGGATCCGACCTGTGAGCAGGCCGGCTGGCTCGAACAAACCTGCGACCGTTGCGGCGAATCCATTTCCGAAGATAAAGCGCCGACCGGGCATTCCTTTACGGAAACGTCCAGCGAAGCAACCTGCGAAACGGCCGGCGTCAGAACGGAAACCTGCTCCGTCTGCGGCAAAACGGTAACCGAAACGATTCCTGCCCTTGGGCATCACTTCGAGGTAACTGAGACACCCGCGACCTGCGACGCAGACGGAAAAAAGATCACCAGATGCACCCGATGCGGGAAGGAGACCGTCGAAACGACACCCGCACTGGGACACCGCTACTTCAAGGATGTCGTGTCTTCCCTTCCAGGCAAAACCGTCGAGGTCTGCGACCGCTGCGGCGACCGGCTGGAAACCCTGATCGTCACCCCGATTCTCAAAGCCGGTTACTCCCCGAACTGGAACGCCTCCTGGAACCGCCAGTACGTAAAACTGGAGAATGTGAAAGAAGGTCTCCACTACGACGACGTCTACGTCGGGAAGACGGGCCTGGGGTCTGTCTGGCTCTTCCACGAAGGGGCGCGGGCAGACACGCTCGGAACCAATCTCTATACGAAAGCGCAGCTGGAACTCTTGGGAATGGTCATGCAGCAGCGATCCGACTGGTGCGCGTCAAACGGAAAAACCTTCTATTTCCTGATCACCCCGAACAAGGATTCCGTCTATCCCGAATACCTCCCAACGGGAACCGTGCTGGCTGAAAACCGACGGATTGACCAGGTTGTCGATTATCTCCGTTCCAGCACAACCGTCAAGGTCATCGACGTCCGGGACGCTCTCGCATCCGCAAAAGCGGCGAGGCCGAATGAATCTCTCTACTATCCTCTGGATTCCCACTGGAACGACAACGGCGGCTACGCAGCCTACGAGGCCGTCCTGAACGT
>JAGAFM010000100.1 GCA_017612655.1 Clostridia bacterium
GGCTCATGGCGCGGCGGATCACGTTGGGCGCCGTTTCCGCGCCGTTTCCCTTGAATTCCGCCGGAATCGCGCCGTTCTTGATCTCCGCTCCGGTCAGCGCCGCGTAGCGCTCCAGCATGGAGGGATCAAAGGGGCTCACGAAGCCCAGCAGGTTGCTGTAGAAAATCACCTGGTCGTATCCCTCGTCCGAGAAATACGCCTGCAGGTACCGGCTCAGGGAGATAATCTCGTCCTGCCGCACGGAACCGTCCGCCGGAAAGCGGTACTGGTCCGTGATATTCCCCTCCAGGATCAGCAGCGGTTTGATCGCGCTGAACAGTTCCAGCTCCCGGTGCCATTTCGGAATCAATGCTTCCATGTCTCTTCCCTCCGTTTTCCCTTTCGGGGTTATCTGCTTCTCCGGTCCGGCCGCGGCGACGCCGCTTCCGGTCCGCCGTCCGCTGCGGCACTCTCCGCCGTTTCCTCCGCCAGGAAGTCCATCAGCACATAAGCCAGTCCGTTCTCGTCCCGCTGGATCCCCGGCAGTTCAAAGTCCGTATCCGCCTGCACCGCCGCCATCACGGCTTCCGCTTCCTCCGGCTTCAGCCGGCGGGGCCGGTAGTTGTTCTTCGGGTCCGTTCCGCTGGAATACGCCGGATACAGCACGATCTGCTGTCCCTTGTAGGCGCCGCCCTCCGTAAAATACAGCCGGGCCTGCACCGCCATGGTGTACAGGGAGTCGCAGTCCTTTCCCTTCCGGACCACGCTGTCCCCGCCGTACACAAAGTTTCCCAGGGAGTAGAAGATGCTCCGGTTGTCCAGGATCCGGATCCCCTGCATCACGTGGGCCTGGTGCATCACCACCAGTTCCGCCCCGGCCTGCTCCACGGCGTATTCACCGTACTGCTCCTGCCTGGATTGATGAATCCCCAGGTATTCCCTTCCCTCGTGGATCAGGAACACCGTGGCGTTGATTTCGCCGTTCTCCCGCATTTTCTGCAGGTCTTTCCGGATGACTTCCCGCTGCCGCTGGTAGGCGCCGTAGTCGATGGAAACAAAGGCGATCCGGATTCCGTCCTTTTCAAAAATCCAGATATCCGTCTCCCGCGCCCATCCGATCCCGGCTTCCTCCAGCACCCGCTGGGTGTTCCAGAGGCCGTCCCGACTCTTGAGAGTCGCAAAGATTCCTGTCCTGATGATCCGCGTCATGGGAGACCGCCTCAGGAGAGCAAAAGAATAATAGCCGAATTCAGTATACACGATCCCGCTTGGGTTTGCAAGACAAGAACCGTCAAAAAGAGACGTCTCTGCGAAAGGAGGCCGATGTGAAACAGCAAAAAACCAATGTCATGAGGCTGCTGGACTCTGCCGGTATCCGCTACGAGGCTAAATGCTATACACCGGATGAAGACGATCTTTCCGGAACTCATATCGCGGAGCAGATCGGACTTCCTCCCGAACAGGTTTTTAAAACTCTGGTCCTTCGAGGCGAAAGGCACGGCGTTTCCGTGTTTTGCCTTCCCGCTGACCGAACCGTTGACCTGAAGCGTGCAGCGGAACTGGCCGAAGAAAAGAAGATTGAGATGGTACCGGTTCGCGAACTCCTGGCCCTGACGGGATACATCCGGGGCGGCTGTTCGCCCATCGGAATGAGGAAACAGTTTCCTGTTTTCATCGAAAACAGTTGCCGTTCTTTCGAACGAATTACAATTTCCGCCGGAGTCAGAGGGATCCAGCTCCTGATTCGGACAGATGATCTAATCCGGTTCACCGGAGCGAAAGAGGTTTCGGTTGCCATTTGAATAATCAAAAGACGAAGGAGGGCTTCCAGTGACCGAAGAGCACCCTCAAATGGGGAAAACGTATGTCGCCGAGATTGTTGATCTGAACAATCTTGGATTCGGCGTCTGTAAGATAGGCGGAATGTCTGTCTTTGTGGCAGATACGGTCGAGGGCGATCTCGCTGAGATAACGATAATCAAAAAGGCGAAAACCTACGCAGTTGGAAAACGGAATCGTCTGGTCTCGCCCTCCGCCTTCCGAATTCCCGATCAGGAAGGATGCCCGCGGGCGAGACAGTGCGGCGGTTGTGCTTTTCAGCGGATTACCTATGGGGAAGAGCTGAGGCTGAAACAAAAACAGGTGAGGTTTGCTCTCCGAAAAGCCGGCCTGAATGACGTGACGGTTCACGATGTGCTTTCAACCGGACAGATCAGCCGTTACCGCAACAAGGCACAGTTCCCGGTCGGAAAAGGGCCCACTGGAGCAACTGAAGTCGGTTTCTACCGCCCGAGGAGTCATACTCTTGTCCCCATAAACGACTGCCTTCTTCTCCCCGAGTCTTTTTCTCGGATTGCGAAATGGATCGCTTCCTATTGTGACAGGGAGCAAATCTCCCCTTATGATGAGAAGGAAAGAAGCGGTTTGCTCAGACATATTTTCCTTCGGGAAGGAAAAGCGACCGGAGATGTCATGGTATGTCTGGTAATCAACGGGAAAGCATTCCCAAAAGAACAGTTTTTTTGTGCGGAACTGGTGCATTCGTTTCCGTCGGTTGTCTCTGTTGTCCTCTCCATTAACAGGGAGCAAACCAATGTTATTCTTGGAGGGGAAACGAGAGTAATTTGGGGAAACCAACATATAGAAGACGTTTTATGCGGACTCCGTTTTGAAATCGGTCCGAATTCTTTCTACCAGGTGAACCATGACGCTACAGAGATCCTGTATTCAAAAGCGGCGGAACTCCTGGCTCTGCAGCCTGGGGAGCGGGTTCTGGATCTTTACTGCGGGATCGGAACCATCGGCCTTTCTATGATAGGCTGTGATGATTCCAGGAGGGTATGTTCCCTGATAGGGATGGAAGAGATTCCGGAAGCAGTGAAAAGCGCAGAGAGCAACGCACGGAATAACGGGATATCCAATGCCTCTTTCATCGTGAGTGATCTTCAGGAGGATGTAAAGGAGCGCAACTGGGAGAGTCTGGATGCGGTGATTGTTGATCCGCCTCGGAAGGGATTGTCTGACAGAGTGATTCGCATGATTAACCGCATGATGATACCCCGGGTCCTTTATATTTCTTGTGACCCGGACACTCTCGCTCGCGATCTTGTCATTTTTCGTGATGCAGGATACGTGTTCAAAGAGGTTTTTCCTGTTGATTTATTTCCAAGGACCGGTCATGTGGAGGTAGTCACACTGATCACTCGAGCCGGGGTTGAGGCTACAGAATAGATGATAGTTAGCTGAAACAGAATACGGAGGTAAAGTATGGGCTGGTTTTTCTCAAATCTTCATATACGTAAATCATCTGGACTGGATGTTAATTTTATTCCATCACTTCTGACCCAAATCTTAGGGGAGCAGGGTTTTCAAGAGAAAAATGATCCGGAAGGAGCTGACCTGTCAGTATCCATATATGACGCCGGAGGGAAGTGGATTTCAGTCTGTTCGGATGGACTTGATTTCTATATTGACGAATCGATTCAGAATATTTGCAATCGTCTTTCTGAGAGGCTTTCAACGGAAGTGTTATCGGTCGCGTGTTTTGACAGCGACTGTTTTATCCTTAA
>JAGAFM010000101.1 GCA_017612655.1 Clostridia bacterium
GAAGGCATATTCAGCGAGAACAGAAGATTAAAATATTGTAAACTGCCTAAGGGGATCACAGCGATACCTGACAGAGCGTTTTCGTATTGTACGGTAATATGCTTTCTGGGAGACTCGATCACGCAGGGGATCGGAACTCCGGTCGACAGCTACCGGCACTACGCCGCCGTCACGGCCGAGCGAATCGGGTTCGAGGGAATTGCCTACTGGGACATCGGTCTGGGATGGGCCCGCGCCGAAGACGCGGCATCCGGTGGCGTATGGATTGCCAGAGCGAAGATAAACGATGTCGTTTCCGTCTGCCTGGGGGTGAATGATCTTCTGCAGGGGCGTTCGGATCAGGAAGTGATCGCGAGCCTTCTCCGGATCGTATCGGATCTGAAGGAGGCCGGATGCAGGGTGCTCGTACAGACGCTTCCGCCTTTTGACTATGAAGGGCCCCTGAAAACAAGCTGGGAAACGGTCAACCGTTTCATCCTGACCGACCCCGCTCTGAACGCCGATGCGGTGTTCGACTGCGTTCCCCTGCTCGGCCAGCCCGGTCAGCCGGAGATGGCGAGATACGGAGGTCACCCGGACCCGGAAGGGTGCCGGATCTGGGCGGAAGCGCTGGCTCCGGTTCTCAAAACACTGTTCGACCGTACAAAATAGGCCCACGCCGCATTCCGGCGGGCACACGCCCTCGCTTCTTTGAGAAAAGGATTCCAAGCCGCGGAATACCGCGGAAGACAGGTTCGTCCAACCACATATTAACCATCGAGAACGAATGCAGGAGAAAGGAGCGGACGCCCTTCCCTACGGCGGGAGCCGGGCGTTTTCAGCATCGACCGTTATGATCAAACAAATTCTGAAGCGGTACCGGACGGATTCGTGTACCTTCCATGCGGATCCCCAAAATCTGCAGGACGGTTTTCTGCTTCGTCTGAGAATCAGGGAACCCGTAACTGCAGACAACAGCGGAGTGCTGTATGAGATTCCCGGAACCCTGAGAATCGAAGCGGGCTATCTCACGCAGGAGGAAGCCGACCAGGGCTGGGGAAGACGGGAAAACTACTCTTCCTATCCGGATTCAACCGGGAATGTTCCGGTTCTGGAAGCATCCGTCTTCCTCGATGTTCCCTACCACCCGGATTGGACGGAGCTGAAGCTAGGCATTCCGCTGGCGATGTTCGATCTCACAGCCGGAGATCTGCTTCTCCTGTACGACGGACTGCATCTCTACTTTCTCTACGACGGCATCGTCATCAACGAGAATTTTCCCGCAGGTACGCTGAAGCCGTCCCTCGGTCTTCCCGTGCGGGGTGAGAATCTGGCGCTGATTGAATTTTCGTCCGATATCCGGAATCTGGAATGCTCCGAATTTGAACGGATCCTGGACCGTTCCATCCACGCCTATTCCCCCGCCGGGCACAGTGCCTGGGCCGGGGATGTGGTCAATCTCTGGCACAACGGCGTGTACCATCTGTTTTTCCTCTATGATCATCACCATCACGGGAACCGATGGGGCTGCGGCGTCCACTATTTCTACCATATGACGACCACGGATTTTGTCAACTGGACAGATCACGGACCGATTTTTGAAATTGAAGAAGCATGGCAGTCTTTCGGTACCGGAACGCCGTTTTTCTTTGACGGGAAATTCTGGTTCGCAGTCGGTTTTCATACAGGCCGCTGCATCCCTTGCAACCTTTATTCGTCTCATATGCATGAATTCTATCGGGAAAAGGGATATACGGAGGCGGTCTCCCACGAAGCCATCCGAGCGGCAGGTCTGTATCCCAACGGAGCGAATCTGGCCGTCAGCGAAGACGGAGGCCGTACCTTTCGCCTCACACACCAGATGTTTCACTGGGCGGAGAACCCGAGCGTGTACTCCAAGCCGGACGGGACGCTGTTCATGTGCATCGGCGACGGGCTTTGGGAGGCCGACCGCCCGGAAGGCCCTTGGAAGCAAATCCGGCCGGGATTCCCGCCCCAGGGAGAAGATACACCTCTGGATTATACCGCGGAATGCCCGTCCTTTTTTGAGAAAGACGGATACAAATACATCATTATGGGGGCCCGCGGCTTCTGGAGAACGGGAAAGGACAGTGACGATTACCGGGACTGCGCAGCCTCGGGCGAAGACATTTACGACGGTCTTTCGGTTCCCATGGCGGTCAACTGCGGCGGTCGTCTGATTCTTTCAGGCTGGATCAACGGATTCGGATTCGGTTCCGTCATTATTCACCGGGAACTGATCCAGTACGAAGACGGGCATCTGGGCATGAAGTGGCTCGAAGAAGCGGCGCCCCGGGCAGAGGAGGAGAATCTTCTCTATCGTTCCAAAGACACCTTCCGTTTTGAGACAGATCCCAAGGAGTCCTATTATTACGAGATCGACGCGGTCTCAACCGCCGGCGGTGTCATCCGTGTGATCTTTGACCGGGAATGCGAGCTCCGACTCGATTCTGCCCGCTGCGAAGCACAGGTCGGTCCGGTCGGGGGAGAACGCATTACTCCGATTTACGAACGCGCCGGCCGAAAGGATCCGCATCGCTTTGACGATACACATTTCAAAGCCCGTAATTTCACGATTGCGCAGGTCCGTGGCATCGACGGCGCCTATCGGATCCGGATCAGTCAGTTCAGAGACACCAAGATGAATTCGACGCTGATTGATGCGGAAATCGCAGGCTGCCGAACCATCCTCTCCAACCGTCCGCAGAGCGAGATTCACGCAGTGAGCGCAGTCGGGGAGAACGGCGCGGAAATCCGATCGATGTCCGTCTATGCATACCGGATGGAAGAATGCAGGTAACCCGACCTGATCCTGCATTTTCAGCTGCTCTAACCGCAAAAAAGCAGAATCCGAAGAACCGAATCTGCCAAACAAGCGGAGCTGTCTGATCGATCGTAAAAGAGCAGGCCCGTCTGAACCTGCCCGATCCTTTGAATCCGCAAAAAGGAAAAACGAGCATCCGCCGGCCCCAGCCGCTGCGGATACTCGAAATGGTCGGAGTGAGAGGATTTGAACCTCCGGCCTCTTGGTCCCGAACCAAGCGCTCTACCAAACTGAGCCACACCCCGAGCCCACGTATTATACCATTGTTTTCAATCCCTGTCAAGGGCTCTGAAAAGAATTGTTCCGACGCGTTCCGACCCATTTTTCCGGGGCCTTTTGGAGAAGAAAAACGGTTCCGAAGGCTGATTCTCATAAAGATAATGAGAGCCAGCCCGCGGGATCAAAATCGAGTAGGAGGGGGTGGCTAACCCCCGTCCTCTCACCGCACCGTACGTACCGTTCGGTATACGGCGCGTTCAACATTTGA
>JAGAFM010000102.1 GCA_017612655.1 Clostridia bacterium
AAAACCGTCGAGGTCTGCGACCGCTGCGGCGACCGGCTGGAAACCCTGATCGTCACCCCGATTCTCAAAGCCGGTTACTCCCCGAACTGGAACGCCTCCTGGAACCGCCAGTATGTAAAACTTGAGAACGTCAAGGAAGGACTGCACTACGACGATGTCTACGTTGGGAAGACGGGCCTGGGTTCTGTCTGGCTCTTCCACGAAGGCGCCCGGGCAGACACGCTCGGGACCAATCTCTACACGGAAGCGCAGCTGAAACTCCTGGCGACGGTCATGCAGCAGCGCTCCGACTGGTGCGCTTCAAACGGAAAAACATTCTATTTCCTGATCACCCCGAACAAGGATTCCGTCTATCCGGAATACCTTCCCTCGGGTACCGCACTGGCTGGGAACCGCCGGATTGACCAGGTTGTCAATTATCTCCGTTCCAACACAACGGTAAAAGTCATCGACGTCCGGGGCGCTCTCGCTTCTGCAAAAGCGGCAAGGCCAAATGAATCCCTCTACTATCCTCTGGATTCCCACTGGAACGACAACGGCGGCTACGCAGCCTACGAGGCCGTCCTGAACGTAATACGGAAGGATTATCCCAACGCGGTGCTTCACGCCCGGAACGAATACCAGATAGAGATGTACGATTCCTACTTCAAGGACAACGCCTACTATATGGGCCTGTACGACCGTATGAGCACGCAGGGACCGGTCTTCACGCTGAAATCCGGCATGATCGGGAAATGCATCAGCGCAGAAGGACTGCTCGGCGGACAGTTTGACAATGCCTACAGAGATGGAATGTTCTCAGACGGAACACTGGAAGCGCGGTTCGAGTGCCGTTACGTCAATACGCCGTCCGTCTACGTGATCAACGACTCGTTCTTCATCGCCATGACCCGGTTCTTCCGGGACAGCTTCTCGAAGTTCTCCCGGCACTGGACAAACGAATTCTCCGTCAGCAGCATTCAGAAAGAAAATCCGGACATCGTGATCTACCAGTGCGTGGAAGGTTCCCTCAACTCCGCGTTCTCTACGGGCGCTCTCAACTGACCTCCGTTTTCCCGCCCCTTTCCGAACAGCCTTCAAAAATAAATAACTGTCCGGCGCTTCCCCTTTCCGGGAGACGCCGGACAATGCATTTTCGGAACGGGAGACAGGTCAGGCTTCTCCCGCGTTCTGTTTGTCATACGCTTCGCGGACTGCTCTGGCAAGCTGGTCCGCGCAGCTGGTAGGCCGGAAGCCGCAGGTGTTTCCGAGCAGTTTTTCTTCAATGTAGCCTACGGTCTTCCCTTCCAGCAGTTTAGAAATGGCCTTCAGATTCCCGTTGCATCCTCCGACAAAGGAGATATTGGTAACCACATCCCCTTCCAGGTGGAAGGAAATGGAACGGGAACAGGTCATGGAAGTCTGATACGTATAGTCCATTGATATCCTCCATATCGTTGCCGGCAGATTTCACTGCCGGTTTATTTCTGCCAAATCTTCAGATAGTCGACCACCATTTCTCTGGTTTCGGAAAGATCCAGAGGAACGGTGGATCCGGGAACCAGTTCCAGAACGACTTGCTCTTCCACCGCAGATGTCCCGGCTTTATGGTCGGTGCACTGAACCAGGATGCCGTCCAGATAGATCCGGTAATATGTTTCGTCCCAAAGGAGTGCGTAGGTATGGAACTCCTCATCGTAGGCATTCCCAAGTCCCGTTACGACATTGACCTCGCCGCCGACTTCTCCCGCACCTTCTCCCCAGGCGCAGTGAATGCAGCTGGTAAAATGATCCGTCCCGAAATTCTCCATGATATCTATTTCAGCGCCGCCCGGTCCGATCCCGCCCTGAGAGGTTTCTGCGTTGTAGGGACCGGGGCCCTGAATCCAAAAGGCAGACCACATGTCCTTGTTTCGCCCCAGGCAGGTGCTGCACCGGATTCTCGCCTCGAAATACCCCCGGCAGTACCATTGAGTCAGGGCAATCTGACCGGCGTACCAGCCTTCTCCGTATTCGCCGTCCCGGTAATCCCCCCGAATGGTGAGAAAACCGTCAGCCAGAGTGACCGAAGAGGCCGCGTTGAAGCCCCCGCCCTCCTGGCCCAGTCCGCGGTGACGCCATACATTCAGATCCAGTTCGTCGGCCTCGAAATTATCCTCGAATACGAGGGAATACCCTTGGGACTCAAGTGACGCGCCGTCCATTAGTTTCAGTTCCCGGTAGCATTCCGGAACGGCACATCCGGCGCTGGGCTGACCGCTTTTGACGGGAACGCCGAAAAACTCTTCGAGGAACAGTTCCCAGAGATAGGGGAAGACCGCTACGGCGGGAGAGCAGAAATAGACCGTTCCGTCCGCTGTGACTCCGTAATAGGTCTTGGACAGATCCGGTTCCGGAATCCCGTCCCGAACGAATCCGGTACCGAAGAGGATCTCGTGCTCGTACCTCTTTTCGGTGAACATTTTCTCGTTACGGGCCACTTTGATTTCCAGTTCCGAACCGATTGCAGACGCCGTGGTTTCGGCCAGTCTGTTTTTGTACGTAATGTGATTCATAAAGGAATTATCCTGCGTTTGCGGGAAATACAGGACCTGCGTATACTCCGAGAGGGGCACCCCGCAGATCGTAAACGACCCATCTTCCGGGGGAACATACTCATATTCGTATTTCGAGATGACCGGTTCCTCCGTGGCATGCGTCTCGGTTTCGGACTCAGGCAGGGATTCCGATTCGGTTTCAGCGGGTTCGGAGGATACCGAAGCCGGAGAGGAGGAGTCCTCCCCTTCTCTGGGCGTCTGTTCCGCGCAGGAGACGAATGAAAACGAAAGGAGGAGAAGCGAAAGAGTCAGGCAAATCAACTTTTTCATCACAAGATCTCCTTTTCGAAGAGAAAGAGTCAGACAATGGAAGAAAGGGTTATCTCTGCCAGATTCTCAGATATTCCACCTGCATCTCGCGAACCGTGTCCGTGGGGATCACATAGCCGTTGGCGGTTTCCATGGTAATCAGCACCTGTTCTTCCACACGGGATGTCCCGTACGCATGGTTCGTGCAGGTAATCAGCATTCCGTCCAAATAGATCCTGTAGTAGTTTTCGTCCCAAAGCATCGCGTAAGTATGGAATTCCTCGGAATAGTTGTCTCCGATCTTATGAATTTCGCATACCTCTGCAGAAAGGCCTTCGACTCCTTCCACTCCGCTGACCCAGATGCAGTTCGTCACGCCGTCGCCGAACAGTTCGAGAATGTCCAGTTCCGCACCGCCCGGGCCGATTCCGCCCTGGGAATCTTCCCCGACATAAGGGCTCGGACCTTCGATCCAGAAGGCAGACCAAAAATCTCCGTATCCGCGCCCCATGTTTTCGGAACATTTGATGCTGGCCTCGAAATACCCTCTGCAGTACCGCTGCTTCAGGCCCAGCATCACGCCGTACCAGCCCTCTCCGAATTCGCCTTCCGTCAGGTACTGACCGCGGAGAATCAGTTTTCCGTCTTCCACGGAAACCTGAGACGGGGCGTTATATCCCTCTCTGCGGGGACCGTTTGAAACCGTTTCCCAGACGTCCAGATTCAGTTCTTCGCCATCGAACTCGTCATCAAACACTTTCGAGTAGCCCTGCGCTTCAAGAACAGCGGTATCCAGAGTCTGCAGTTCCCGGTAGCAGGGGCCGATTTCGCACCCCCCACTGCGTTCTCCGCTCCCGACGGGAACCCCGCAGAATTCCTCCAGGAACAGCTGCCAGAGATAGGGATACAGCATGTAGGACGGTGAGCTGAAATAGACGGTTCCGTCTTCCGTCACGCCGTAGTAATTCTTTTTCAGATTCGTTTCCGGGATTCCGTCACGGACGAATCCCGTCCCGAAGAGAATCTCGTGCTCATATTCCTTCTTTTCAAACATCCGCTCGTTCCGGACAACCTTTAGCGTCAGCTCCAGTCCGGTCGCAGATGTCGTTAGATCGGTCAGTCCGTCGCGGACTTTCCGGAAGTCGAGTTTGGCGTAATCCGAGTTTCCGTTCCAGTAAAGAACCTGCGTGTACTCGGAAAGCGGGACTCCGCAGATCGTAAAGGAGCCGTCCTCCGGAGCAGCATATTCCTTCTCGTACGCTGGCTTTTCGGGAGGAATCAGTTCACCCGGTTCCGCAGCCGGTTCGGTTGCAGGCTCGGTCGCGGGAGCGGGATCGGTCGATCCCTCCGGTTCGGACTGCCCGGATTCCTGAGAAGAAGCGGGAGACTGCGATCCGTCCTCCGGGTTCGGATCGACGGAGCCGCAGGCAGCAAGAGCCAGTGACAGAAGCAGGAAAGAGAGAAGAAGACAGAAGAGACGTTTCAGCATGGAACAGATCCTCCTTTTCAGACACAATACCAAGAATAATCAGGTTCTTGCGGGGAAAACAGCAATCAGGGCTGTTTTTGCCAAATGCGGATCCAGTCGGTGACCATCTCCGCCTTGTAATCACGCGGAACGTAGTCAGGGAAAGCGCCTTGAGGCAGGCAAAGGGTCAGGAGCACCTCCTCATTGACATTGGAAGTCCCGTAGGCGTGAGCGTTTCTCGCCACGAGCTGGCCGTCCAGAAACGCCCAGTAGTAATCCTCCTCCCAAAGCAGGGCGAAGGTGTGGAACTCCTCGAAATAGTTATTGCCGAGGTTGGGAACGTCGGTCCGTTCGCAGCTGAGTCCGCTGACTCCTTCCACTCCCGACACCCAGAAGTCGACGGAATAACGGTCGGCAGTCCAGCACTCCATGATATCGATTTCGCATCCCCCAGGTCCGATTCCGCCCTGAGACTGTTCCGGGCTGTAGGGGCTGGGACCCTGAATCCAAAAGGCAGACCAAAAATCGTTCGAACCGTATTTCATCTCACTGCAGCGGATGGAGGCCTCGAAATACCCTCTGCAGTAGAACTGTTTCGGGCGGACGAACGCCGAATACAGACCCGCGCCGTATTCCCCATCCTCCCGATACTCTCCCGTAATCGTAAAGAGACCGTCCGAAACAGAGACCTGCGAACCGCAGACGTATGCGCCGTAATCGTACCTGGGGCCGGGACCGCGAACCTCCCATACATCCCAGTCAAGATCGTCGCCGTCGAAGTCGTCCTCAAAGACGACGGAATATCCCATTGCGGTCAGCCGCTCGGCATCCATCTGCGGAAGTTCCCGGTAGAACGGGGAAACAGCGCATCCGCCGCTGGGTTCTTCGGATCCGTACGGTACCCCGAAGAACTCTTCCAGAAACATGCCGAAGAGATCTTCGTACAGCAGAGGACCCGCCGCGCAGAAATAGACCGTTCCGTCTTCCGTCACGCCGTAGTAGTTTTTCTTGAGGTCCGGCTCCGGAATGCCTTCCCGCCGGAAGTTGTAGCCGAAGAGGATTTCGTGCTCGCTTTTCCGTTCCGTGTCGTACCGATCGTTTTTCGCTGTGGAAAGATCCAGTTCAAAACCGGCCGTCTCCGCCATCCGTTTCAGCGCCTTTTTCATTCTGGTACCCTCGTCGACCATCAGGGAGTAATCCGCGTCAGTCGGGAAATACAGGACAGCCTTATATTCGGACAGCGGAATCCCGCAGACGGTAAAAGAGCCGTCTTCTGGCGCCGCGTATTCGTACTCGTACACCGGAACAGGCGGTCCCATGAGCTCAACCGGTTCAGAAGCGGGCTCTGCGGTTGATTCGGTCTCGGGATCGGACACCGAGGCGCCGTCCGTCCCGGATTTGTCGGAAGCCGAGCCGGATTCCGCCGTCCGGGATTCGTCCCCGTGCCGGGGCTCACCGGATGCGCAGGAGAGCAGAGCGGCAGAAAGAATCATCAGAGAAAGGAAAAGACAGGTCAGACGTTTCAGCATGCTTTCAAATCCTCCTTTAACGAAACGACAGCCTCAGGGGGGAGGCTTCTCACCAGACCGGCAGTATTCTGAAAGGCAAGTCCCTCAAAGGAATGCCGGAATTTCCTTACTTCTGCCAGATCCGGAACCAGTCGGTAACCATTTCCGCACTGTAGTCCGGAGAAATCCAATCATTGAAATCGGACGGAAGGCAGAGACTCAGGATCACTTCTTCCTCGACGTTGGAAGTCCCGTAGGCATGAGCGTTTCTCGCCACGAGCTGACCGTCCAGAAACGCCCAGTAGTAGTCCTCGTCCCAAAGCATGGAGAAGGTGTGGAATTCCTCGAAATAGTTATTGCCAAGGTTGGAAACATCGGTGCGTTCGCAGCTCAGGCCGCTCTGGCCTTCCACTCCCGAAACCCAGAAATCAACGGAATAGCGGTCGACGCTCCAGCACTCCATGATGTCGATTTCGCATCCGCCTGGTCCGATTCCGCCCTGAGACTGTTCCGGATTGTAGGGACTGGGGCCTTGAATCCAGAACGCAGACCAAAAATCGTTTGCTCCGAAATTCATTTCGCTGCACCTGATCGATGCCTCGAAATAGCCTCTGCAGTAGAACTGCTTCGGGCGAACGGATGCCGAATACCAGCTCTCTCCGTACTCACCGTCTTCCCGATGTTCTCCCCTGATTGTGAGGAGACCGTCCGAAACAGAGACCTGCGAACCGCAGTTGTATCCGCAGTTATCCTTTCCGGGATGCCGGATCTCCCAGACGTCCCAGTCAAGGTCGTCGCCGTTGAAGTCGTCCTCGAAGACGACGGAATAGCCCATTGCGGTCAGACGCTCGGCATCCATCTGCGGCAGTTCCCGGTAGAACGGGGAAACGGCGCATCCGCCGCTCGGTTCTTCGGATCCGTACGGTACCCCGAAGAACTCTTCCAGAAACATGCCGAAGAGATCTTCGTACAGCAGAGGACCCGCCGCGCAGAAATAGACCGTTCCGTCCTCCGTTACGCCATAGTAGTTTTTCTTGAAGTCCGGCTCCGGAATGCCTTCCCGCCGGAAGTTGTAGCCGAAGAGGATTTCGTGCTCGCTTTTCCGTTCCGTGTCGTACCGCTCGTTTTTCGCTGTGGAAAGATCCAGTTCAAAGCCTGCCGTCTCCGCCATCCGTTTCAGCGCCTTTTTCATTCTGGTACCCTCGTCGACCATGATGGAGTATTCCTCATTGGTCGGGAAATACAGGACAGCCTTATATTCGGACAGCGGAATTCCGCAGATGGTAAAAGAGCCGTCTTCCGGCGCTTCGTATTTGTATTCATACACAGGGACCGGTGGTCCGATCGGCTCAACCGGTTCCGTCTGGTCTTGCGTCTCCGGTTCGGATTCGGATTCCGATGAAAGCCCGGAATTTTCAGGAGAAGATGCCCCAGGCAAGGTTTCCGTTCCGGGATCCGTTCCTCCGGAAGCGCAGGAGATCAGCGCGAAAATGAGAAACAGTACTGAAAGAAACAAAGCAAAAAGACGTTTCAACGAACAACTCCCCTTCCCGTATCCTGCAGGGCGTTTTCAGGCGGACGAATGCCCCCGCAGCAATTCTATCATACCGCTTTTCGAAAGTCAAGGAAAACCGGCGGGGACCCTAAAGCAAAGTGCGTGAGTCCTGACAGAAACCGCCCGAATCCACGATACCGGGATTCGGGCGGCAGCAGATCGGTTATTACTGTTCGCCGTAATGGCCATACATCAGAGACGGCGGAAGGGTGGCGCCTTCTCCCTGGTCGTCCGGGAACGGAGTCAGATCGTCGTTTTCCACCAGCTTCCGCTCCTCCTCCTCGGAGAAATCGGGAATCTTGAAATTCTCTCCGTGATTGAGGGCACTTCTCCATCCGAGGATTCCGGTCGCGGACATGGCAACCCCTTTGTAGACATCGAAGAATACAGGCTTGCCGTGTGCAAAGCAATCGACCATGTTCTGGACAATCCAGAAATCTCCGCCTCCGTGCCCCGCGTTGATAGCTTCTTTGGCTTTCTCACCCCAGTAATCCAGATCGGGTTCCAGATAATTCTCGCACTCCACAACAGATTCCGGCTTCGTATAGTCTTCATAGAACAGGCGGACTTTTCCCTGAGTGTCGCCGTAGCCGTTCCACTCGATCGAGGCGATGTCTCCGCAAATGCGGTAGCGGGAGCGGGAGGCCATTGCAGTGCATCCCGTAAAGCTTGCGATCATGCCGTTGTCCATTTCGCAGAACATCCGTCCGATTCCGTCATCGTTCGGGCGGAAGTCGCGAATCTTCTCCAGCAAATTAGAGTGGGCGGCGCGGGCGGAAACGTATTTCGGCATGGAATTGGTGATGTACATCAGGGGCCCCATCGCATGGGTCACGTAGTAGGTTCGAGGCATCCAGGCCCTCCAGTGGTACTTGTAAGGCGTCAGTTCCTGCAACATTTCGATCGGGCCGGAATGGTTGTACTCGCCTTCCGCATAGAGGAAGGTTCCGAGCGCGCCGGAGTCCGCGATCCGCTTCATTTCCAGATTCTTGGTGCTGAAAGGATAATTCTCCGCGATGATGTATTTTCTGCCGGTGCGTTCCACACAGCGTACCAGATCTACGCAACCCTTGAGCGTCGCGGCTGAGGTGCATTCCGAAACAACGTCCATTCCAGCTTCCATCGCACGGATGGCGTACTCCGCGTGCTGATGGAAATAGTTGGCGAGAAACACCGCGTTCATTCCCGTTTTCAAACCGTACTCCAAGAAAGAGTCAAAATCCGGGAAGAATTCAACATTGTCAACGTCCTCGACGCGCGCCAGCTTGTCGGCCTGCTTATCGCAGATCGCAACGAGCCTGATTTCATCCGGATCCCGGTGTGCGATCGACCGGATGTAGCTGTTTCCACGCCAAGCGCCGAACATCCCGATTTTGATGGTTTTTTCCATAATCACAACCTCGCTTCCTATGTTTTTCGGGAAGTACACCCCCGTTTTTTTCGAAAGCATTGTACAACCGAAGCCCTTCTTTGTCAATAGTTTTTCCAGAAAGGCCGTCCGTTTGTCTTCGATTTCCTGCTGCGCTTTCTGAGCATAATTAGACATTCGTTCCAAAACGAAAAACAGTTGCCAACTGCGAACTGATGTGCTATAATAACGATGGACTCCTCAACCGACTCAATCGGCAAAAAAACTTTGAAAGGCAGGAAACGTCCATGTTGAAAACAAACCGCGGATTCTGGAAGGTCTTCTTTCTGACACTGATCACCTTCGGCATTTACTCCTGGTACATGATCCACAAGATGTCACAGGAAGCAAATCTCGTGGATCCGAACGGAAAGAAAGTGGGAGGACTCGTCGCCTTCATTCTTCTTTCCCTCATCACCTTCGGCATTTACGCTCTCTACTGGAACTACAAAGTCTGCAACAAGTTTGCCGCAAATGTCAGAGCCGGTGGAACCGAGCCGAAATTCGACGGAAGCAAATATCTGCTCTGGGCCCTTCTCGGATCCCTTATCATCATTGGCCCGATCGTCGCTTTCGTCAAGGAACTCCATCTTTGGAACGACTCGAACAAGGTCTACAACGCGCAGAATTTCCCGGAAGGTCAGCCCGCGACCTAAGGTCTGCCTATCCCGGAAAATCATTCCGTCAGATTCGACAATTTCCCGGTCCCGCCGCCCTGAAAAATCAGGGCGGTTATTTTTGAAAAAGGCTTGAAGTCGCCGGGCCTTTTGTGTTATACTACACTCGCGGTATGATGGGAAATTTTGAAACGTCATTCCAGCCGAATGAAAAACAACTTTACGGAGGAGTTTGCCATGGAAGAAAGAAAAATCAAGATCGGTATTATCGGTTGCGGCGGTATCGCCAACGGGAAACACATGCCCGCCCTCAAGTCCCTTCCGGACGTTGAGATGGTAGCATTCTGCGACCTGATCGAAGAGCGCGCAGTCACTGCTGCCGCGAAGTACGGCATTCCCGGCGCGAAAGTCTACACCGATTACAAGGAACTTCTGAAAGACGACAGCATCGAAGTCGTCCATGTCCTGACCCCGAACCGCGCACACAGCTTCATCACCGTCGACGCACTCGACGCAGGCAAACACGTTATGTGCGAAAAGCCGATGGCAATCAACTCCGCCGAAGCTCAGAAAATGCTCGACGCTGCCAAGCGCAACAACAAGCTTCTGACAATCGGCTCCCAGAACCGGCAGCGTCCCGAAGCGCTCTACCTGAAGAAGGAAGCGGAAGTCGGCACCTTCGGCGAGATCTACTTTGCAAGAGCAACCGCTCTGCGCCGCCGCGCCGTTCCCACCTGGGGCGTTTTCATCAATGAGTACGAACAGGGCGGCGGTCCGCTCATCGACATCGGAACGCACTCCCTCGACCTCACGCTGTGGGTCATGAACAACTACAAGCCGAAGTACTGCGTCGGCACCTCCTACCACAAGCTCAACAATCTGGCGGTTGAAGATCAGGGCAACGCATGGGGCCCGTGGGATCCTTCCAAGTACACCGCCGAAGATTCCGCATTCGGATTCATCGTCATGGAGAACGGCGCGACCATTATTCTCGAGTCCTCCTGGGCGATCAACCTGCGCAACACAACCGAGGCCGTTACGACGGTTGCCGGCACAAAGGCAGGCGGCGATATGCTCGACGGCGTCACCATCAACGGCGTCCGCAACGGCAGGCAGTACATCCTCAAGCCGGACCTTCATGCAGGCGGCGCGGCCTTCTTCGAAGGAATCTCCGATGACAACCCCTCCAACCGCGAAGCAAGAGTCTGGATCAACGCCGTCAAGAACGGAACGGAACTGTTTGTCAAACCGGAGCAGGCATTTGTCGTCACCCAGATTCTGGAAGGCATCTACGAGTCCGCAAAGACCGGCAAGCCCTACTACTTCAACTGAGACATCCAAGGCGAAACACACTGAACTCCGATTCTTACCGGTGTCAAACCGCCCTGCCCCGGCCGGGCGGTTTGCTCCGGCAGCCGTTTCCTTTCCCGGGTCACGCGGCCCGACAATCCGAAACAAATTGATGAAAGGTGCAAAACGATATGGAACTCGGCGTACTTACCAATCTGTATGCTTCCAAGTCGCTGGATGAGACCCTTGCACTCCTTTCCGGCCTCGGCGTAACCATGGCGGAAATCGGATGCGGCGGCTATCCCGGCAAAGCGCACTGCGACCCGAAAGAGCTCCTTTCCGATCCCGCAAAACTGGAAGCTTTCAAGGAAACCTTCCGGAAATACAACATGAAGATTTCCTGCCTCTCCTGCCACGGCAACCCCGTGCACCCGAACAAGGAAATCGCGAAATGCTTCCACGACGATTTCATCGACGCGATTCTGCTCGCGGAAAAGCTCGGCATCGACACGATCGTCGGGTTCTCCGGATGCCCCGGAGACTCCCCCGACGCAAAATACCCGAACTGGGTCACCTGCGCATGGCCGGACGACTATCTGCAGATCGTCGAATGGCAGTGGAACGAGATCCTGATTCCCTACTGGAAAGAAACCGCGGCATTCGCGAAGGCGCACGGCGTGACCAAGATCGCCTTTGAAATGCATCCCGGTTTCTGCGTGTACAACCCCGAGACTCTCATGAAGATCCGGGAGGCCGTCGGCGACGTCATCGGCGCCAACTTCGATCCTTCCCACCTGATTTGGCAGGGGATCGAGCCGGCTGCCGCCATCCGGTACCTGGGCAAGGCCATCTATCACTTCCATGCGAAAGACACCAAGATCGACAAGTACAACACCGCCAAGATCGGCGTGCTGGACTACAAGCACTACAGCGACGAACTGAACCGCAGCTGGGTCTTCCGCGCATGCGGATACGGAAACGACGCCTCCTACTGGAAGGAAATCGTCTCCGCTCTCCGTCTCGTCGGTTACGACAAGGTTATGAGCATCGAGCACGAAGACAGTCTGATGAGCATCGACGAAGGTCTGACCAAGGCCGTCGAGTTCCTCAAGCCGATTCTCATGTACGACCCGAAACCGACAACCATGGGGTGGGCATAAGCAACTTCCCTTCTGCCCACGGTCTATGACCCATAAAAAGACCTAGAAAGGCATTTTCATGAAGAAACAGATCGCCGTCATCGGTTATGGCGGCCAGGGCGCGTGGCACTGCAACTGGGCAAAGAAAAGCGACGTTGTTTCTCTGGCCGGAATCTACGATATCAAGCCCGAAAGGTGCGAAATTGCCGAAGAGAACGGAATTCACGCCTACGATTCGCTGAATTCGGTCCTCAAGGACCCTCTGGTGGACATTGTGGTCTGCGCCACGACCAACGACGCGCACAAGGACATCGTCATCCGTTCCCTGCTGGCGGGTAAGGACGTCATCTGCGAGAAGCCCGTTTCCCTCAACGTGGCGGACTTTGATGAGATGTGCGCCGTCGCAAAGGAAACCGGAAGACACTTCACGGTTCATCAGAACCGCAGATGGGACGTCGACTTTCTCGCCATGCGCTCCATCATTCAGAGCGGAGAGATCGGTGAGGTCCTCAACATCGAATCGAGAATTCAGGGTTCCCGCGGGATTCCCTCCGACTGGAGATGCCACAAGCCTTTCGGCGGCGGTATGATCTACGACTGGGGCGTTCACCTGATCGACCAGATGCTGCAGCTGATTCCCGAGCCGGTTGTTTCACTGTACTGCCAGCTGACCCACATCACGACGGATGAAGTGGACGACGGATTCCATATCCACCTGATCTTCGAATCCGGAAAGACCGCGTCTCTGGAAATCGGAACCTACAACTTCCTCGCGATGCCCCGCTTCTACATGCAGTGCAGAAACGGCACCGCCCTTCTGGAAGACTGGCAGCGGCCCTGCAAAGTCGCTAAGCTGAAGGCCTGGAACGAAAAAGAAATTCTGCCCGTCCAGACAGCGGCCGGCATCACCAAAACCATGGCGCCGCGCGACGAAATCACCCTGGACTACTACGAAATCCCCCGCCCCGCATCCGACGTGCACGACTTCTACCGGAACTTCTCCGCGTCGATCGACGGGAAGGAAGAACAGCTGATCAAGCTCGAGGAAGTCCGCCGCGTTCTCACCGTGATGGAAGCCTGCTTCGAATCCGCGGAAACCGGCGAAGTGATTCTCAGAACCTTCTGAGGTTTGCCGTTTTCCTTTTCTCCAAAACAGAAAAAACCCGGAATTCCGACTCTGGAGTTCCGGGTATTTGTTTGCATGTTGTTTTTTCAGAAATTGAATTCTTTCGAGTAAGATTCGAACAATTCCTCGAATTCCTTGGTGTTTGCGCTCTTAAGCTGTCCGAGATACCGGTGCGTGTCGAACTCGTCGGAATTCAGCTCGATCATCGCAGCCGCGATGTTGGAGCAGTGATCGGAAACGCGTTCGAAATTGGACAGCAGGTCGTTAAGGACGAATCCCATCGGGATCGTACACTCTCCCTTCCGGACGCGCTCAGTGTGATTGAGTTTCGACCGGTCGCACAGCTCGTCAATCAGATCCTCGAGCGGTTCGACTGTTTTGGCGGCGTCCAGATCCGACGAAAGGAACGCATCGATGGTGATCTGAACAATCCGGGTCACCGCGGCGGAAATCGCCCGCATTTCGTTCTTCGCGTTTTCGGAAAACTCGAGTCCTTTGTCCCGAATCTCCCGGGCACTCTCCGAAATGTTTTCCGCATGATCGGAGATTCGTTCGAAATCCGATAGAGTATGTAGAAAAATAGAAACATCGCGGTTCTGCTCTGCGGTCAGTTCATGTCCGGTCAGCCGGGAGAGATACGTTCCGAGGGAGTCCTCGTAGCGATCGATGCTGTTTTCAAGCGTTGAGACCTGATCAAAGGCTTCCTGCCGGTACTGCGCCAGAAGTGTCATGGAGGTATCCAGAGACAGCTTCGACTTTTTCGCCATCTCGAAAATCGCGGTGCGGCTCTGTTCCACGGCAAGCGCCGGGTGCGAGAGGAACATATCTTCCAGTACCGGACCGTCTTCCTCGGTCCGTTTCTTTTCCCTAACCAGAGAGATCACCAGCGCCTCGATGATGTCCGTGAACGGAAACAGAAGGAGAACCATAGCAAGCCGGAGAAAACTGTTCACAATTGCGATTACGAACGGATCCGCAGTCAGAGAGAGAAAAGTGAAGGAGAAGAGTGCGTCGAGAATGTAGAAGACGGAGGAACAGGCCATAACGGAAAGGACCGTGGTTGCAGGATAGATCAGAGCGGCCCTTCTACCGTCCGTGGTCGCACCGATCGAGGAAAGCAGGACCGGAATCGATGCGCCGATCGCGACTCCCATAAGAAGAGGAAGCGCTGATCCAATCGAAATTGACCCGGACACTGAAAGTGCCTGAATAATACCGACCGCAGCGGATGCTGACTGCAGAACACCCGTAAAGAGGAAGCCGACGATGACAGCAAGAATCGGATTGTTCAGGGAAACAAGGAACGTCTGGAATGCTTCCAGTTCAGCCAAAGAGCTGACCGAGTTCGACATGGTGCTCATCCCGAGCATCAGCACCGTGAAGCCCATGAGGATGCTCCCGATCTGCTTCACCTGCTGCCCCTTGAGGAAGAAGGCCAGAATGATTCCGACCACGCCGACGAAGTAAGTGATATTGGAAGAGGAGAAATAAACGCCGACGGCTCCGCCGCCTTCAATATAGTTCAGACAGATAATCCAGCCCGTGATGCTGGTTCCCAGAATCGCTCCGAGAATCACGCTGACCGCCTGTTTTAGCTTCATCATCTTGGAGTTGACGAAACCGACCGCCATGACGGACGTCGCAGCGGACGACTGGATCACTGCCGTGACCCCGGTTCCGAGCAGAACTCCCTTGAGCGTGGTGCTGGACAGCCGGTACAGCAGGACTTCCAGCCGGTTCCCCGCCACCTTCTTCAGGCCGTCTCCCATCAGTTTCATTCCGAACAGGAACAGTGCGATCCCGCCGAACAGCTTGATGATCTGCGGAATGATCAAACGCCTCACCTCTTTTTCTCCCATTTTCCACTTATATTATCCGGGATTCATCTTAAATGTGAAACCATGACTGTGTTAAATTCAGGTTAAATCTGGAATTTGACCGGGTCCCCGGTCTGAGTCTCCGCATTTTTGGGGATTTCATCGGAAACCGCTTTACATTTTCGCCGATCTGTGGTAGACTTTTTCCGTATCAGAAGATCATTGCGGGAGGTGAGAATCCTTGATTTTTCTGCTTGAGGACGACGAAAGCATTCGGAAGCTGGTCGTCTATGCCCTGCAAAGTCAGGGATTTGAAGCGGAAGGCTTCGCGGAGCCGACCGCCTTCTGGGAAAAGATGAAGGAATCCTTCCCGGAACTTCTCCTGTTGGACATCATGCTGCCGGGAGAGGACGGTATTACGATCCTCAAGCGGCTCCGTTCCGACCCCGCAACCGCACGCCTCCCGGTCATTATGCTGACCGCGAAGAACGCGGAATTCGACCGCGTCGAGGGCCTGGATACCGGGGCGGACGACTATATCACCAAACCGTTCGGCATGATGGAACTGATCGCCCGGATCCGCGCCGTTCTCCGCCGCGCAGATCCCGCCCCCGCCAAAGAGGGATACCGCTTCGGCATTCTCTCAGTCCAGCCCCTCCGGCACGAAGTTCGGGTAAGGGATCATCCCGTCGAACTGACACAGAAAGAATTCCGGCTGCTCTGTCTCCTTTGCGAAAACGCTGGCATCGTCCTGACCCGATCTGTCCTGATGGACCGCATCTGGGGGGTGGAGGCGGAATACGAAAACCGGACTCTGGACGTTCACATCCGGACGCTCCGCGCGAAGCTCGGAGACGCCGGAAAGAGGATTGAAACCGTTCGCGGAATCGGATATCGGCTGACGGAGGAATCCAGAACATGACAGCAAAAATCTTTCGTTATATCTTCCTGATGGGAGGTCTGGTTCTCCTGCTCTGCGCAGGGCTCTTCTTCGGCCTCCAGTACGCTCAGGCACGCGAGGATACGTACGCCGCGCTGCGGGAGGAAGCCTCCTTTGCGGTTGCCGGCGTTCAGCAGACCGGCGAAGACTATCTCAGGTCCCTGAACGGAGAAACCGCGGTGACCTGGATCGCATCCGACGGTTCCGTTCTCTTCGACAGCACCTCTCAGGCCGGGCTTCCGTCCCAGTCAGACTGTCCGGAAGTCGCGGACGCCTTCGCAGAAGGCGAGGGTCAGGCAATCCGCGCAGACAGTGCAAACGGAGCGAAAACCGTCTTCTGCGCCGTGCTCTGCCCCGACGGAACCGTGCTGCGTCTTTCCCGTCCGCTCTCCCCGATCTGGAGCGTATTCCTCGAAATATCCCCGGTTTTCTGGGTCATCGTACTCGTTCTGCTGCTGGCGGGTCTGTTCGCCTTCCGGGCAGCCAGGCAGATCACAAAGCCGATCAACTCCATCTCCCTGGATACCGTTGAGGCGACGGAAGTCTATCCGGAACTCTCTCCCCTGATTACCAGGATCCGGGAACAGAACCTGACGATTAACGATCAAATCGACGAACTGAAGCGCAAACAGAAGGAAATCCTCGTTCTGACCGACAACATGAGCGAAGGATTCGTCCTGACCGACGCAAACGGGATCGTGCTCTCCGCCAATACCATCTCGACCCAGATCATCCCGGGCTGCGAAGCGGGCGCCGATCTGACCGCGCCCGAGCACGGGGATATCTCCGAGATCGTCCGCACCGCCCTGGGCGGCGAACGGGTGGACATTCAAAACGAAAACGGCGAGCGCTGCCATCAGATCATTGCGACGCCCGTAACCTCCAAGGGAAAGATCTCTGGCGCCGTCATTCTGATCGTCGATGTCACGGAAACGGTCCAGCGCGAACGTCTCCGCCGGGAATTCTCCGCAAACGTCTCTCATGAACTGAAGACGCCTCTCACCTCGATTTCCGGATTCGCGGAACTGATCATGCAGGACCTGGTTCCGCCGGACAAGGCGCGGGAATTCGCCGGGGACATCTACCGCGAATCCCACCGTCTGATCTCTCTCATCAACGACATCATCAAACTCTCGAAGCTCGATGAGCAGACCATTCTCACGGATAAGGAAACGCTCGACCTCTACGACCTTGCCGGGGAAACCCTGTCCAGCCTTCAGAGCGTCGCGGAGAGCAAGCAGGTCAGTCTGCGGTTGCTCGGCGACCATGCGCAGATCGAAGGCGTGGAACAGTTCATCAGCGAGATGTTCTACAACCTCTGCGACAACGCGATCAAATACAACAAAGCGGGCGGATCCGTGACGGTCGAAGTCCGGAATGAGCCTGACGCAGCCGTCGTGACGGTCTCCGATACGGGCGTAGGGATTCCCTATGAATACCAGAACCGCGTGTTCGAACGGTTCTACCGGGTCGACAACGCGCGCTCCAAGGAAATTCCGGGAACGGGCCTGGGGCTCTCCATCGTCAAGCACGCTGCGCTTCTGCATGGCGCGCATATTTCCCTGAACAGCGTGCCGGACCGCGGCACCGAGATCACCGTTCGTTTCCCTGCGAAGCAGGAGCTCTGAGCGCTCCGTCCTGTAAAAGCATCCAAGAAAGGTAAATCTAGAAATGGAAAAAGAGTTGCTCGCAGCCGGCTGTCTCCTCCTCGCGCTCGCCGCGATGTCCTGCGGTTCCGAAACACCGGGAACCGAACCCCGGAGCAGCACGCCAGGCGAGTCTTACGCGGAGACTCGGGAATCCGAGCCGGCCTCCGATGTCGTCTACGACATTCCCGAGCCTGAGCTGCCCGCGCTGGATCTGACCGGACAGTATTACACCGTTTTCTGCAAAGGCGAAGAAGGCGATTACGAACCGGACGGAAATTTCAGGGACAGGGACTTCCTAGCCAGCAACGGGCTGATGGGAGAAGTCGTGAACGACGCCGTCTTCAACCGGAATCTGAAGGTCGAACAGAAATTCGGCTGCTCCGTCCGGCTGATCGTCGACGAAACAAGTCCGGAAAGACTGATTATGGGCGGAGAAGACTCCTTCGACATCGTCTGCGGGGACTCGGTTGACTTCGGAGACACCATGAATACGGGCGCCTATCTGGATTTCATGGAGTTTCCCTATATCAATCTCACGTCCGAATACTGGAGTCCCATCTGCGTCCGCGACACTATCTTCCGCGGAAAAATCTTCATGATGCCGAGCGATATCTGTCTGATGCCTTTCGCTCAAACCGGTCTCCTCTATTTCAACAAGAGGATTCTGTCCGAATACGACATGGAAAGCCCCTACGATATGGTGCACAACAACACGTGGACCATTGAAAACTGGCTCAATATGATCAAACAGGTTCATGCCGACGTGAACGGAGACGGCGTAATGGACACCGAGGATCTGTACGGCGCCCTCGTCATGGCGCAGTTCCGGCTGGCATGATTCATGCAGTTCTACGTCGGTTCCGGAAAAGTGCTGACGGCGGAAGATCCGGAAGCCGGGCGCGTCATCGCGGTCGACGGAGAGTTCGCGCAGAACCTGATCGACCTGCTTACTCCCGTCCTCGAAGACAAGACGGTTTCCCTCAACAACTATGACGTGCATGCCTTTACCGGAGATTTCAACGACTACTTCAAAATGTTCATGGACGGTCACTGCCTCTTCATTCAGGCTCTGATCAGCACCATGGATCTTTACCGCGAGATGGAAGACGACTTCGGCATCGTTCCCAATCCGAAATACGACGCCTCTCAGGAAAGCTATTACCACCGCGTCTGCCCGCGCGTTCCGATGTTCACCATTCCCGCCACCGTCACGGACTACGAGAAGGTCGGCGCCGTCACCGAATATATGGCCTGGCTGTCCCACTACACCGTTCTGCCCGCCTACTACGAAGTCACCATCAAGCAGAAGCGGACACGGGACGAGGACGCGATCGAGATGCTGGACATCGTCCGCAGGACCATGGTTTTCGATTTCGGGGACGTCTACGACACCTATCTGCCCAACTACCTTTACGACTCCTACAAGGAAGGATCCTATGCAAGAAAATTCGGTTCCTGCCTGAAAATGCTGACCAAGCGCCTCGCCCACTATACGAAGATTCTGGACGCCCTGGGAGAGTAAAGGTCTTCCGGAACACCCCGGGAATCCGTTATTTCCTGTCGTTCCCTTCTTTCGGCGATGCTGCCCGACCGGGCCGTATCGCCTCTGTTTTTGTGCAGATTGCGCGGAAGCGCTTGACAGAAGGAGGAGTTTTCAATATAATAGTGATAAGGTTTCCCCGGTCCGCCACGATATTCCTTCCTCGAAAGGAGTTCCCTCACCATGAGAAAACAACTGCTTGCCGCAAGCTGCCTTCTTCTTTCACTTGCCGCAATGTCCTGCGGTTCCGAAACGCCTCAGACTCCGTCCCAGAGCGGTTCTCAGAACCAGCAGTCCGATCCGTCCGCCGAATCCGCCTCCGTCGTATACGATATTCCGGAGCCGGAACTTCCCGCGCTCGATCTGACCGGCCAGAACTACGCGTTTTTCAGCAAGGGAGATCCCGCTACCGCAGTTTCCACCGCCGACGGCAACTTCTCTGAACGCGACTTTCTGGTTGCGGACAGTCTGATAGGCGAAGTGGTCAACGACGCCGTTTTCAACCGGAATCTGATGGTTGAACAGAAATTCGGATGCAAAGTCAAGAGCATCGTCCTGGATTCGGATCCGAACCTTCTTGTCATGGGCGGAGATACCAGTTTCGACGTAATCTATACAGACGCGGTGATCATCGGGGACACCATCGCTTCCGGCGCCTATCTGAATATCTGCGATTTCCCCTATATCTCCCCGACCGCCGAATACTGGAGCCCCTTTTGCGTCCGCGATACCGTGTTCCGCGGGAGACTCTACATGATGCCGTGCGACATCTGTCTGATTCCGCTGGCCAACACGGGATGTCTGTACTTCAACAAACGGATTCTGTCTGAATACGATCTGGAAAATCCCTACGATATGGTTCACAGCAACACGTGGACCATCGATGCGTTCCTGAATATGATCAAACAGGTGTCCAAAGATCTCAACGGAGACGGCATCATGGATACCGAGGACCTGTACGGCGCACTCGTCATGGCACAGTTCCGGATGGCGTGCTTCACACAGTTCTACGTCGGTTCCGGGAAAACGCTCACCGCGGAAGATCCGGACCTGGGACGCGTGATCTCGGTTGACGGAGAGTTTGCCCAGACCCTGATCGATATGCTTACCCCCGTTCTGGAAGACAAGACGGTTTCGCTGAACTGGTACGACGTGGAACGTCTGGCCGGAAGCTACGAAGCCTACCGTGCCATGTTCCAGGAGGGCCATGCCCTGTTCCTTCAGGATTCCATCGGCGCCATGGACACTCTTCGCGATATGGAAGACGATTTCGGAATCGTTCCCAATCCGAAATACGACACAACGCAGGAAGCCTATTACCACCGCGTCCAGCCTCACGTGTCCATGCTGGCGATCCCTGCGACCGTCACCGATTACGAAAAGGTCGGCGCCGTTACGGAGTACATGGCGTGGCTGTCCCACTATACCGTCCTCCCCGCGTACTACGAAGTTACCATCAAGGGAAAGCGGACCCGGGATGAAGACGCGGTCGAGATGCTGGACATTATTCACGATACGATCGTCTTCGACTTCGGAGACGTCTACGACACCTGGATTCCCAACTACTTCTATGACTCGTACACGGCCGGTTCCTATGCGAGAAAAATGGGTTCGAACCTGAAAACCCTCAACAGGCGACTGACAAACTACACAAAGGCTCTGGACGCTCTGGACGACTGAAGCCAGAACCTGACACCGATCCGCATTTCCGGCGGCGCGGCCCCAAAGGGCAGCGCCGCCCGTGTTTTTGGGAGGGAGTGCCAGAAACCGCTTGACACGGAACCCCTTTTCCGTTATAATGGAGCCCGCAAAAGGGGCCAGTTTCAGCCCCCCTGTTCCCTGCAACAACCGATCCTGAAAGGATGAT
>JAGAFM010000103.1 GCA_017612655.1 Clostridia bacterium
GCAGCACGGTAAAGAGCATGCTTCCTGTTCCGGGATCAATATAAAGTCGCATTTCAGAAAGGATCCTTTCGGGTTGGATTCAGAATCATTCGCAGAGAAACGGGAAAACGGCGTGGGGAAACTATTCCCAGCGCCTCGACAGTTCGCTCACGGGAGACGCGGAAATCTTCTCGCAGAACGAGAACAGCGCCTGCTCCTTTTCCCCGCTCGGCCGGTCCTTCGGATCGACCAGAGAGAGCGTTTCAAGAAACGAACCGACAGAAGCTTCCGCTCTCAGCCGTTCGAGAGCCTTCTCGGCGGAACCGCCCGAAGAGCAGGCGAAAGCCGCCACCCGCTTGTCTGCGAGAAAGGCTCCCTGCTCCCGGAGAAAAGTGCGCAGAGGCGGGACAAACGTTCCAGCCCAGACGGGGGTGCCCAGAATAACCGTGTCCACGGCATCCCAGTCGACCGAGTACGGCAGAAGCGCCGGGGCTTCCTTCGTCACCGCGCTCTTGCCGCCGAAGAAGAATTTCCGGAATCCTCCGGAAGGATAAGGAACCTCCGGATTCAGAGCGAGTTCCTTCGCTCCGATCAGGCGGGCAATCCGATGGGCGACGTAGGCCGAATTGCCGGAAAGAGAGTAATAGACAACGATCGCATTCAAAGGGTGTTCTCCTTTCAGCTGCGCGATCCGGTCGAAGGACAGAAGACGGTTTCTCAGAATTTCGTACCGTTCTCTCCGCTCTGGATCGGAAAAACGTTCCTCCCGGCTTTGAAGCGAGGCTCCGCTGTAATCGGGAGAATCAGGAAGAAACTGTTCCGAGGTCAGATCGAAAGAGACTCCGCCGACGCGGTTGAAGCAGTGGACGCCTCCGTCCTCCTGGGGGATACCGTACACGTCTCCCCCGAACAGTTCCTGTGCGAGGAAAGCTGTGGTGGAGCACTGTCCGAGGGTCGGATTATCCGGCGTCCACCGGCTGCGCAGACGGGGCGCGCAGGTATCAGCGGACCAGCAGCAGAGCAAAGCCCGGTACAGGTCGTTCTGCGAGCGCATCCAGGGAAAACGTCCGTCGAGCGGCGAGCAGTCCGGACCCGAATCCGCAGGAAAAACCCTTGATTCGTTTTCTTCCACCTAAATCATGCCTCCTAATCCGTTACGACCGGACCTGTCCAGTCAAGTATCCCGCCGAACTCGTAAACCTGCGTGTATCCGAGATCGGCCAGCTTCTGAGAAGCTTCTTTGCTCCGTTTTCCGCTTCTGCAGTAGACGAGAATCATCTGAGAAAAACCAGGCAGTTCCGGGACGCTCTCCCCGATCGATTCGTTCGGGATGCAGATCGCACCCGGAATGTGTCCCACCGCGAACTCATCGGGACGCCGTACGTCCAAGATGACGGCGTCTTCGTTTTCCATCAGCAAGGCCGCCTCTTCCTGAGTAATCTGATGATAAGAGGCAGCGGGAGGATCAATCTCCGGTGCTTCCGCGGATTCCGGCGTTTCCATTGACTCCGGTGCGGAAGCCATAGTATCGTCCCCATTACCGGCCACGGAGGAGGCGGTTCCCGCCGTTCCGGAACAGGAAGAAAGAAGACAAGCGGACAGGATCAGAGAAAGCGGCAGAAACCGAAGCGCTTTCATACAGGAACTCCTTTTCATGGATCAGAGGTCGGCGAATCTCCGGCTTCCTGGCCCTCTGAGCCAAAAATACAGAAGGACCGAGCCGACTACGTTCAATGCAGTCAAAGCGGCAAGATAAACGGACGGCGAGAGATAGAAAGCCAGCAGGAACAGATAGAGGAGCGCAAACACTGCTCCGTAGACCATGCCGCCGAATGTCGCGATAAAGACCGGTGCCCCCTGCTTGACCGGGAACATCTCGCTGGTCCAGTTCAGATTCGCGAACCGAACCCCGGCCGAAAGTCCGGACAAAGCGGAGAGAACGGCAAACGAGACCGGAAGCAGAATCATCCAGACGGCGAGAGCCGGCTCAGGACGGAATACGACGACCCCGCAGACGGACAGGAAAAGGTACACCGGAATCGAAAGAATCACCTGAACGGCCCCTTTCGCGCACAGAACGGAAAGAGGACGGATCGGAAGGGACTGGAGAATCCAGATCCTTTTGCCTTCCAGGGAAACGGAGGGCGCCGCAGTGTTGATCATCATTCCGGCGGAACAGACAATCAATGGAAAGACCGCCTGGATCATAGGGAGGAACTGCGGAATCTGCAGATTCACCGCCTCGACCAGATCTCCGCCCTTTATGAGGATCAGCACGCCCAGAACGGGCATGATAATCACGCCCAGCGCCGAGTTTAGCAGATACATTGAGCTTGAGCCAAGATGCCGAAACTCAGATTTCAGCAGAGCGGCTCCGACGCTGTTTTTCCGAGGGGATTTTTCATTTTCCGCGTGTTTCGCAGACTTGGTTTTGACGGACTGCGTCAGGGACGAGATCTCGAAAAAGCTACGCTTCAGCAAAAACCAGACGCCGGCGGAAACTGCCGCAAAAAAGAGCGTGCAGACTGCCATGGCGAACCAGTCGCCTGTTCCGACCCTTCCGAAAAGATAGAGCGGGTAAACGGATTTCATCTGCTCCGCGTAGTAGTCCGCCCGGAGCGTGAGTTCGGAGATCAGCGCCTGCGCGCGGAAATAGACGAAGTAGTAAAGCCCGATGAAAACGAGGGAAAGCAGCACCGTGACAAACGTCTTCTTCCGGATGTGCACGCTGACTTTTGCCACGACAAGACCGAGGAGGCAGGAAAGCAGAAAAACGAGAAGAGTAACGAGGAAAGCGAGCAGAATTCCCCCGAGAATCACTCCCGCAGAAAGCGGAAGGAAAAACCAGGATACGATCACAGCCGGCAGAATCACCGCGCCGGAATAGAGCGCTCCCATGAGATAAACGCTGATCAGCCGGGAAAGAATGATATCCC
Source organism: Clostridia bacterium (assembly GCA_017612655.1). Lineage (GTDB taxonomy): Bacteria > Bacillota > Clostridia > Oscillospirales > CAG-272 > RGIG3925. The sequence continues at coordinate 2,916 of JAGAFM010000103.1, forward strand.
TCACCGGGATCGGCATGGAGAGCAAAAGTTCGTTGTCCCTGGCGATATAAAGCTTGGAGTACGTGTTGAAGACAGATCCGAACGTTCCGAGCAGGACGGCAATCAGGCTCATCAGCAGAAAGAACATCCAGGGAGCTCCCACCGCCGTAAAGGCGGCACAGAGCGTCAGGGACAGGAAGGTGAACATCCCTCCGATCATGACGATGACCAGACCGAACAGAAGGAAGAGGGCGATCATCGCTCCGGCCGATCTTGCCTTGTTGTTCTTCGGATTATAAAAATAGGCGCGGAAAATCTCTGTCAGCTGTTTCTTCAGAAGAAGCTTCAGCATGTTTCCGCCTCCAGTTCGAGGAACACTTCCTCGAGAGAATCGTCTCCCCTCACCTCTTCCATCGTGCCGGAGCGGACCAGTTTCCCGTGGCTGATGATCGCCACCTTGTCGCACAGCTTTTCCGCGACTTCGAGCACATGGGTGGAGAAGAAGATGGCGCCTCCGTTGTCGCACATTTCGCGCATCATCTCTTTCACAAGATGGGACGCTTTGGGATCCAGACCGACGAAGGGCTCGTCGAGCAGAATCAGTTTCGGTTCATGGATCCATGCGGAAATGATCGCCAGCTTCTGCTTCATTCCGTGAGAGTAAGAAGACACGGGAGAGGAAAGGGCTTCCGTCAGTTCGAAGTCTTTTGCGTACCGTTCGATCCGTTCCTTCCGCTCCGCGAGTCCCACACCGTAGATGTCCGCAATGAAGTTGAGATACTTCGTACCCGTCATAAAGTCGTAGAGATCTGGGTTGTCGGGAATATAGGCAATCATTCTCTTGCATTCCAGCGGCTGCTCCTTGATCGACAGTCCGTGGATCAGAACCTTTCCGGAATCGAAGGACTGGATTCCCGCTATGGATTTCAGGGTGGTGGTCTTTCCCGCCCCGTTGTGTCCGATAAAGGCGCAGATCTCCCCGGGGGCGATTTCAAGGGAAAGATCGTCTACCGCGGTTTTTTCGCCGAAAGTTTTCGTCAAATGCTGAATACTTAACATGATTCGTTCCTTTCACCGTCCGAAAGGCCGGTCAGATCCGGTCGCGTTCCGTTTATTATACCACCGAACGGCTTCGATTGCAATCGTTATCCAAAAAAACTCCCGCTATGCGGGAGACCCGGAAACAAACCCGCACATTTCCTGCCTCCGACTTGACTCCCGACTGCCTTCCGGTTATAATAAGACAGGAAACCTGCGCAGAACGTTTCATGCTTTCGTAACAATAAAAGCGACCGGCAGCCTTGCTGCCGGCGGAGGTGAGCCAGAATGAAAAAAGGTCTTTTGAAAGCGCTGAAAGTCGTCCTGACTGTCCTTCTGATCCTCGTGCTCCTCGCTGTCGCATACGTCGCATATGTACTGATCAGCTATCACCGGATCGGAGATCAGCAGCTCTGTCCGGACAGCTCCGGAACGTCCTCTCTTTCTGCGGGAACGCCCCTTACGGTTGTATCGTACAACATCGGATTCGGGGCCTACGAAAGCGACTTCGGCTTTTTCATGGACGGTGGAGACCGATCCTGGGCCTGGTCGAGGGAACGGCTTGATTCGAATCTGAAAAACATAGCCGCACTGCTCTCGGAACAGGACGCCTCCCTAATCCTCGTGCAGGAAGTCGACATCGACTCCACCCGGAGCTATCACGTAGACGAACGGATCTATCTGACGGAGTCGCTCTGCGGGGAGTCGGATCCCCGGTCGCTGGTTTTCTGTCAGAACTACGATTCTCCTTTTCTGTTTTATCCGGTCCTTCAGCCGCACGGAGCGTCGAAATCCGGGATCATGACGTTCTCCCGTTTTCCCATCACGGAAGCCGTCCGGATCGAACTGCCCGTCGAAGAAGGGCTTCACAAACTCCTGGACCTTGACCGCTGCTACAGCAAGTGCAGAATCCCTGTCGAAGACGAGGCAGGCGCCCAGAGCGAGCTGATCGTCTACAATTTTCACCTCTCCGCCTACACCTCGGACGGTTCCATCGCCGATACCCAGCTCCGTCAGCTTCTCGAAGACATCCGGGCGGAATACGGCAAGGGAAACTACTGTATCGCGGGCGGAGACTTCAACAAGAGTCTTCTGAAGGATTACTTCGGAACGCTGGAGGCCTACAGCTGGGCGCAGCCGATCCCGGAGGAACTCCTCGCGGAGTATCCCGTGACGCTGGTCGCTCCGCTCGACGAGCTGAACCCGGTTCCCTCCTGCAGAAACGCGGACGGTCCCTACAGCGAAAGCCAGTTCGTTCTGACCATCGACGGTTTTCTCGTCACAGAAAACGTCACCGTTGTGACCAGCGACGTTCTGGACACCGGCTTCCGGTTCTCGGATCACAATCCCGTCCGGATGACGTTCTCGCTGAACGGCTAAAGTCCCCGAATGCTCAGGAACCCGTTCCCGCCAGCCCGTCTTTGACCGCGACGACGCGGTTGTACTGAAGAAGATCGATCCCGTCAAAGCAGAGCGGCATCAGCCATCCGGCGATGCTCGTTCTGCTTGCTTTTTCGTTGATCAGTTTTCGGAAAAGTCTTCTGGCCTTTCCGTGGGTGAACCACTGTTCCGCGTACCGTTCCAGACGTTTCAGACTGGGCTGAATCTGATCCGTCAGATCGGAAACTGCTATTCCGGAAAAACCCGATTTTTCAAGAAAGAGGACCGTATCCCCGATCCACTGATTGCGTTCCGTCACGCACATGGAACCCAGGACTACTGCGTCGACGTCCCGTTCGAAGACCGACATCTCGGATATCGGTTTCGGCTCGAACACGTCGAAGACAATCAGCCTGCCGCCGGGCCGCAGGACTCTTGCCACTTCCCGGTATACGGTTCCCTTACGGTCGCTGTGGCAGATGGTCTCCACCGCGAACACGAGATCGAAAGAGGATGCGGCAAAGCAGGAAAGATCATGATAATCCCCTTCCACGAGCCGGACATTGTCCGGGACCCGGGTTCGAAGAAAGTTCCGATCCGGGAGATCCAGGGCGGTAAAGGACACGTCGGAGAAGCGCGGAGCAAGATACTTGGTGTTGGCGGCCTTCCCCGCACCCAGTTCCAGAACGGACCGGGTTTCCGGCGTCATCTGTTCCGCCACGAATTCCGCCTGTGCGAACAGGTCCTCATGCCGGAAGAGGCCGTCTTTCGACAGTCCCATGTGGATCGCGTGCCCTCCCCGGGAGTGTACGGCGTTGTAGTAAAAATCTGACGCGCGGTAGTAGGACGCGATCGCCTCCGGATCCTCCGCGTTTTTCTGAAGATCTCCCAACTCGTAGCATACTCTGATCTGCTCGAGTCTTCTGCAGATCTCCCGATCCCGGGAAGAATTGATCACCGAGTCTGTCATCCGGCACCTCCGAAATACCGTTCTGAATCAGAAAAAAAAACGGACAGAAAAGGCCGCGGAAAACCCGAAAAGGGGTTTCCGCGGGCATAGTGTTCAGAGAATCCGTTCGAGAAGAGCGATCGCTTCCTCGTCCGTCGACCATCCGGAAGCGAAGCGGACGACCGTATGGGTCTCGTCGTAAAAGTCCCACCAGACGAAATCCACTTCTTTCGAAAGTTCCTCCATCTTCTTGTTCTCGAGAATGATGAACTGCTGATTTGTCGGAGAATCCATGAAGAGTTTGTACCCTCTGTCGAGGAACAGCTGCTTGATCCGTTCCGCCATCTCGATCCCGTGGCGGCCTATTTCGAAATACAGACCGTCCGTAAACAGGGCGTCAAATTGAACGCCGACCAGCCGTCCCTTCGCCAGAAGCGCTCCGCGCTGCTTCACCTGGGACAGCATGTGGGGAGGGATCGAATGATGCGGGTACACAATCGCCTCGCCGCAGAGCGCGCCGATCTTCGTCCCCCCGACGGTGAAAAAGTCGCACAGAGACTGCAGCTCATCCGGCAAGACATCGTTCTGCGGACTCGACAGTCCGTATGCCAGTCGTGCCCCGTCCAGGAACAGCTTCATCTCGTATTTCGCGCACAGTTCGTGAAACGCCTTCAGTTCCGCTTTCGAATACAGCGTCCCGTATTCGGTCGGGAAGGAAAGGTAGATCAAGCCCGGCCGGACCTGATGTTCCCTGGTCGGATCCGCGTAAAAGGCTCTCAGGTAGGATTCCACGGCTGAAAACGGAAGTTTCCCGTTCTCACCGTCAAACTCCAGCACTTTGTGCCCTGTATACTCGATCGCACCCGCCTCGTGGATGCTGATATGGCCCGTTCTCGCAGCAATCACGCCTTCATAAGATTGGAGGTATGTGGAAATGGCAACCTGATTGGTCTGCGTGCCGCCCGTCAGAAGCACCACGTCGGCGTCCGGGCAGGAGAACGACTGCTTTATTTTTTCCTTCGCGCTGACGGAATAGGGATCGTCCCCGTATCCGCCCATAGGCTCGCGGTTCGTTTCGATCAGTTTTGCCAAAACAGTGGGGTGCGCCCCCGCGACATAATCACTGGCAAATGAAATCATCTCAGACTGTTCCTCCGGTTTCTGGTTCAGCGGAACAGGATTTCCGCGACCGAACGGTCCGTCCCCATCCGCTGTACTCCGAGTAGTTTACACGAAACAGGCATCCGTGTCAAGGCTTGGACGCAGAAAAGCTCCCTCTGTCCGCCCGAAGTTGCGGAATTCATCTCGAAAACCCTGGCAAAACGGCTTGACAAGCAGCTGGAAATCCCTTAAAATGAGAAGCGTTATCTGCGGTAACCGGACAGGTGTCCGCCTGCGGACCTCATTCAGAAGAAGGTGATTATATTGAAAGACCCGATTCGCTGGGACAATCTGACATCTAAGGAAATCGGCCTGCTTGCGCAGGAAAACGCGATCGTCATCATCCCGATGGGATCGACGGAACAGCATGGACCGCATCTGCCCGTCGGAACCGACGCCATCCTTGCGGAGTGGTTCTCCCACCGGACAGCCGAGGCGCTCCGCAGTCAGGGGATTCCGGCTGTCATCACCCCGACTTTTGCCGTCGCCAACTCCATGCATCACATGTCGTTCCCCGGAACCGTGAGCCTTCATCCCGGCACCTTTCTCAAGGAGCTCAAGGACATCTGTTCCGCGATTGCCGCCCACGGTTTTCGAAGAATCGCGATCATCAACGGACACGGGGGAAATACCGCTCCCGCACTGACCGGTCTGGTCGATATCAACCTGGAACTCGGTTTCCCCGTCTACTTCATGGAATACATGGACGGAACCGACGAAAAGCCTTTTCTCGAATCGCAGGAGTGCATGCTGCACGCATGCGAAAGCGAAACATCGCTCATGCTGGCATACGATGAATCACTGGTCGATCCGGTATACAAGACCACCAAGGGATATCCCGGATACACAACCGAGGCGGAAGACCGCGGCTTCCTGAAAACCTTCCACAGGCAGGAGACGCATACCGAGAACGGGGTCATGGGGAACAGCTGTCTGGCCACGAGAGAAAAAGGGGAACTTCTGGCCAAGGCTGCTACGGAACGCCTAGCAGGTACGCTCTCGGATCCCCGTATCTGGGGTCTGTCCGTCTGACCGGAACCGTCTGTTGTCCTCTTTGAAAGCAAACGGAAGGAGAAATCAGCATGTTTCGTCACTGTTACCGGGCTCAATACCGGAGCGAAGCCGTAATCGAAACCGTCAAAAGGTTCGCTCCTCTCTGGAAGGAGCTGTTAAAAGAAAACCGGATTCTTTCCGCCACCGCCTTTCGCTACGGTGCGGATAATCTGTTTCTTTACTGGGAATGTTCCCATACGGGCGACCTGAGCGTGGAAGACGTCTTCCCGGGGCTTACGCCGTTCCTCGTGCCCTGGCCCGGAGAAGCGCAGCCTAGGTACTACATCCCGATGCTTGAGCTCTATCACTCCTATGATCCATCACCGGAAGAAGAACCCGCCTGGAAGAGAGAATCCCATGTGGAACCCGAAGGAATGATGAGCATCATGGTTCCCGAAATGATGGCGTCCTACATCTTCCTCCACCACCAGCTTCAGGAGGAGGCGCCGGGAGACAACGGAAAGGATCTTACCATCTGGTTTGACGGCCCCCTTGCCATCCTCTATACCGAGCGCCCGAAGCGCAGGGTCGACCAGCCCCGTCCGGGAAAGCTGAAAACCCATAACACACCGGACAACTGGGGCGAAGTCATGGACCCGTATTTCGTTCCTTTTCCCGACGGAAATCTCTACGAATATGCCTCTGTCCTGCTGACCATGTCGCACGGAGATATAGACTGACTAACCTCTACGACCCAAACTCAGCAGTAGTTATTATTTGTTTGTCAGATAATCCAACA
>JAGAFM010000104.1 GCA_017612655.1 Clostridia bacterium
ACACATCGGCGCGGTCCGTCGGCATTTCCTGAAAAAACAAACCGGGCGCACGCCCGGTCTATACCTTTCATCAAAGCCCGTCAGTCTGAGAGCGAAGTACGGGAGTCGAACCCGCCTCCTCGGCTTGGGAAGCCGATGCACTACCGATGTGCGAACTTCGCTTTATTCTACTCTCTCAGCGGCCGCCGAAGTCCCTTCAACGGACACCGGAGAAATAGACCCTTTGATTGTATCAGCCTTTTTCGGCCTTGTAAAGAAGTTTTTTCGCCGGAAAGCCTTTCCTGAAGCCAAAACGGCCGTTGGCAGAGGGGCAAAAAGGGGCTATAATGACAAAAAATACACCGAGAGAGGGAAACACTATGCCTGCCTGGTTGAAAGACGCCGTATTCTATGAGATCTATCCGCAGTCCTTTTACGATACGAACGGGGACGGGATCGGGGACATTCCGGGAATCGAAGCGAAGCTCGACTACGTGAAAAGCCTGGGATGCAACGCGATCTGGCTGAATCCGTGCTTCGATTCGCCCTTCATGGATGCGGGCTACGACGTGCGCGACTACAAAAAGGTGGCGCCGCGCTACGGGACCAACGAGGACCTGGAGCGGCTGTTCCGCACGGCGCATGAAAAGGGCATCCATATCATTTTGGACCTGGTGGTGGGGCACACTTCCGACCAGCACGAGTGGTTCCTTTCCTCGAAAGACCCGGACCAGAACGCGTACAAAAACCGCTACGTCTGGACCGACTCGGTCTGGAACGCGCCGCAGGAATACAAATGGGAGCGCGGCCTTGCGGACCGGGACGGCAGCTACATGGTCAATTTCTTCAGCTCGCAGCCCGCGCTGAACTATGGCTTCAAGGAGATCACCTACCCTGAGTGGCAGCTTCCGACGGACCATCCGGACTGCCGCGCGACCATCGAGGCGGTGAAGGACGTCGTGCGCTTTTGGCTTGACCGCGGCGCGGACGGCTTCCGCGTGGACATGGCGGATTCTCTCGTGAAAAATGACGACGACAAAAAGTCCGCGACGTCTGCAATCTGGCGGGAGATCCGCCAAATGCTGGACGAAGAGTACCCGGAGGCGGCTTTCGTCTCCGAGTGGTCCTACCCCGAACTCGCGCTGAACGCGGGTTTCCATGTGGATTTCGTGCTGGAGCACGGCGACAACTGGTATCACGCGCTGTGCCGCTCCGGCGCCTGGGGCCCCGAAGGCTATGACCCGATTTTCAAGGCCGATGGGAAGGCCGACGTCACGCGGAACCTCGCGAAGATGCTCAAATCGATCGAATTCGCGCAGGGGAAGGGCTACCTCAGTTTCATCACCTGTAACCACGACACCCCGCGGCTTAGTGCGCTCCTCGCGCCTTCGGAGATCCGGCTCGCGTCCGCATTTTTAATGCTTCTCCCGGGCGTACCCTTCGTTTACTACGGCGACGAGATCGGCATGCGCTATCAGGACGGTCTCCGCTCGAAGGAGGGCGGTTATCAGCGGACCGGGAGCCGGACGCCCATGCAATGGGCGCCGGGCGCGAACCTGGGCTTCTCGACGGCCCCCGCGGAGGATCTGTACATCCCGGTCGACCCCGCCGCCGACGCCCCGACCGTCGCCGCAGAGGAAAATGACCCGGATTCCCTCCTGTATCTGTTCCGCCGCGTCCTCGCCTTCCGGAGAAAGCACGAAGAGCTGCACGCGGACGGCCTTCTCACGCCGGTCTTCGTCGAAGACGGCCGGTATCCCTTCGTTTTCCGCCGCGGACATTTCCTCATCGCCGTGAACCCCACCCTCAAGGAGGGCACGGCTGAGATCGAAGGCGCCCAGAAAGGCACCCTGGTCTTCCTCGCGGAAGGAAAGCCCGGGAAGAGCATGCCCGCCGTGGAATTTGCCGACGGCAAGATCACCCTCGGCCCGCAGGTCCTGGCCGTGTTTGAGGTGCGGTAAGAGGGCTGTTTTGCCTGCAGATCTGTCATTTTGTGGAAAACAGCTGTCCCAAAAACCGATCGGAACGTGTCTAAAGGGGTAAGAGGCAAAACACGACATTTTCAAGGGATGATTCGTATTCACATCGAGGGGGTTCTGTGTACTTCCCGAGAGGAGCGCAGCATGAAACGTTTTCTCATATTCTTTTTGATCGCAGCGCTGTCCGCCGGACTGCTTTATGGCTGCAAAAGCCCGGAGGAACCGGCAACAGAGCCGGTCAGCGAAGCGACGACGGAGAATCATACGACGGCAGCCCCAGAGACTGATGCACCGACGGAGGCTACGGAGACAGAGACCGAAACACCGGAAGAGACCTGGCTCGTTCCGACGGGCTTCCCGTACGATGGGATCATCAGCGAGTTCCGGTTGTTCTACAACGGGACGCTGTATCTCGGAACGGGCATCAGGCAAAGCCTGCCTGAGGAGGCCGAATTCGTAGGCAAGGTCGCATCCATTGACACGGAAAACATTCCGGACGAGGAGTTTGAAACCTCCTATCTGTATGTCGGGATGGATATTTATTCCCTGAACTCCGGGAAAATGCTTTTTGCAAAATACGACTCGACGCGCCTTATGCTGTTCGAACCCTATACGGGAGAACCGGAAGACCTGAAGGGAAGGGGAATTCCCGAAGTTCCCGACCTGAAACCGAAGCTTTACGCCGAGGTGAGCCCTGGCCAGGTTTTCCGTATTACTGTTTTACCGCAGGTGGACCGGGATGCCGTTTTTGAAATGGAGCGCTATGTGACCCAGTATCAGATCGGCATCCTCTATGACACGATCGCCGAGAAAGCCTTTTCGGTCTATGTGGAAAAGGAGAGCCTGGACACTCAGTCAGCATATGATTGGATGTATCTGCTTATGGGGCCGGACGGGGTGCTGAGCGTTGAGAGGCCGCAGGACGTGTTCCCCGGCCAGAAACTGTCCAACTACCGATACGGACCGGAAATCATACTGGTCGGCGGCGTGACAGAAAATGATCCCGTGAGCGGCTGGTCCGAGTACGCGACGATGGAAGAAGCGCTGAAAGAAGCAGCAAGAGCGATCGACCCCTTTGAGGATTTTACTTTCGAGATTCCCGAAAATGATCTGGAGAAGGTCTATCGTGTCGGAATCGGACATTATATGACGGTTATGGAAGTCATTTTCCTGGAGAACGGCGAAGAAGTGTACCGTGTCAGGAAAGGCCGCGGCTACGGCGATCCGAGCGGCGACACCGAACACACCGTTCGCTATGCGAGGATCGACGACGCACCGGACGCGCTGGAGACCTTCTTCAAACACGACGGAGACATGAACCTCTTATATACGGCGTACAGATCCTATCACGACTGGAGTTATTCGGTCACTTCGGTAAAGGGGCTTTCGGAGGAAGAAATGCTGAAGCTCTTTACGGATGACAAGCACACGCATCCGGAGGTGCAGGATTTTCCGAACAGCCGCGAGATCACGGATTATCTGCCGGAGAACTGGGAGAACAGAACGTAACAAAGGAACCGCTACGAACATGTGACGGGGAGGACGCAGATGAAACGCTTACTCATTTTCATACTGATACTGGTCCTCGGGACAGGGCTTCTATCGGGCTGTACGGGCCCGGAGGAACCCGCTTCCGGCGCGGAGACGACTGTGCCGCAGGACATCGACGGCACGCCGGGCGCCAAAGAGACCACCGAAGCGGCCCCGGAGACCGACGCGCCGACCGAGGCGCCTCAGGAAACGACGACGGAGGAGCCGGCGGAACCGACGACAGAGGAACCTACGACCGATATCGCCCGTATCCCGCACTGGGAACTTCCGCCGGAACGGTTGTTCAGAATCGAACTTTACCCGGACATGGACAGAGACGTCGTGATCGCCCATGTTCTCGAGAAATACAACGTGGTTCTTCTTCTGGAGTATTTGGCGGAGAAGGGCTTTGGCGTTTACACAAAAGATCTTCTGACGGATGAGGAGGCTTGGGAACTGATGATCGATCTTTCGGAAGAGAATGGCGTAAGTTACGTATTCAGGCCGCAGTCACCGATCGGAGAGCCCGGCGGCAAGAACAATCAGACATTTCCCGGTCAGAAGATCAATTATTACAAGACCGGTCCGGAAATGATGCCTCTGGGCGGCTGGGATCCGAATGACCCGGAAAGCGCCGGAAAGGAAAATCCCTGGAGGGAACATAAAACGCTGGAGGAAGCGGAGAAAGCCGTTGGATTCACATTTGAGATCCCGGAAAATGATCTTCAGAAAGTCTACAGGACGCTGGGGACGGACATGATCGAAGTGCTCTTCCTCGAGAACGGAGAAGAAGTCTATCGCTTGAGGAAAGGCGTTGGCTACGGAAACATCAGCGGAGATGACCGGAAGTTCGCCAACAGAGGATCGGCGGGGTCGGGAAGCTCCATGATCATGACCGGCTACGGAAGCATGGCGGAAGACGCGTTTGAGACTTACAGGCTGCTTTACCGGACCTATACGGATTACAGCTATTCGATCTCTTCGGTTGAGGCCATGCCGGGCGAAGAGATGCAGAAGCTGTTTACAGACGACAAACACACCCGCTCGGAAGCGGAAGAGCATCCGAACAGCGTAGAATATGAGTGGTATTGCGAAAACTACAAAGAGGGCGTTCAAATCTTACCGGAAGATAAGATTCCGCCGGAGGATGAAATGACGAAACCGGAACTGGTTTTCCCGAAACAGGGCGAGTACGGGCAGCAGTTTTCGCCCAATACGCTGACAATTCAGCTTGATCCGAGGTACAACAAGGAGACTGTAATCGAGGTCCTTTTAAAGAAGTTCCCGGTGGAACTGAAGTATCGGTTCCGGCTGGACAGCAACCTGATCGCGATTCGGACGACGGAAGATCTCACGGACGCGGAGTTTGCCGAATTGGCCAGGGAGATCTACGCGATGAAGGGCGTCAGAGGTCTCAGCCGGGATATGAAAAATCAGCCGGACAACCCGCCGATGGAGACCGGCGCGGTGGACATCTAAATTATTTGGAAGACATTTTTCACGGAGCGGCGCCCCAGGGCGCCGCTTCTCATTGACAGAAAGCCCTTTTCGTGCTACGATTTCGAGCAATGCTGAAGGGTGAAAAACCCTGTGGAAAGAGGTATGAAATGGCAGAGAAGAAAAGTGTTCTGACAAAATCCGGCGCGGAGAAGCTTCAGGCGGAACTCCGGGAACTGAAGGAAGTCCGCCGCGCGGAGATCGCGGAGAAGATCAAGGAAGCACGGGCGCAGGGCGACCTGTCCGAGAACGCGGAATACGACGCCGCGAAGGACGAGCAGGCCGAGATCGAGTCCAGGATCGCCGAGATCGAGAACACCCTGAAGAATTCCGAACTTGTGCAGGAAGCCACGGATACCAAGACGGTCTTCGTTGGCGCGAAGGTGACCGTCCGCGAGGAAGGCGAAACCGAGGACGAGGTGCTTTACATCGTCGGCTCCA
>JAGAFM010000105.1 GCA_017612655.1 Clostridia bacterium
GAGCGTAAGAAGTACGGTCTCAAAGCCGCACGTCGCGCTCCGCAGTTCAGCAAGCGCTGATCGAGTCTCACAAGAACACGAAAAACCCTGGAAATTCAACGTTTCCGGGGTTTTTTCTTTCCCAAATCTTTTTGATTAGATCTGAAAAAATCTCGCGAATTCTGACAAGAAAGAAGTAGTTAATACTGAGGGAACCGCCCTTTTTAGACCCGTTTTAGTTAAAAATTGAGGGAAAACTCGGCGAATGACAGAATGTAAGAAGTCCGTTTGATCTCATTTTTCGAGCTCCGCTTTCTTGGCCGAAGGCGAAAACCATTCATCAGCAGGTAACAGTTCCGCCATCCGGTAGTCAAGGTTTTCCCATAAAGTTAACAGGCTCTTTCTGAACACCACCTATTCCGTCTGGATCTCTGCCCAGCGGTATTGCGACATGTACTCCCCCCGGTAAGAATTGACAACCTCCATGTCACCTTCCAGCATTCGAAAATAATCACAGTCGATCCCCTTTGTCCGGACAGCCGTCCGCCCCCTGCTGCGGATGAGCAGATCTTTCTGTCCGATCGTTTCGAGCGTCTTCCTAAGGTTTCTGATCAGCGAGCCGGTCTGTATTTTTGCCTCCAAGCGGCTTTTCGTTTTTCCGAGGATCGCCGCCGCAATCTCCTGAGAAGAGCACAGCGCGCCTTTTCTGTCAATCAGATACGCAAACAGTTCTTTTACCTTCTCTCTTTCAAACGGAAGAGGCTCGCCTTTCCAGAACACCTCAAAGCTTCCGAAGCACCGTATCTTCAAAAGCCCGTTCCGTTCATCCCGGATGTTGTTCATTCCTTGGATTTCTTCAAGGACCCGGTCCGCGGTCAAAGGCTTCAGGATATATCCGTTTGCGCGGACCCGGAAAGCTTCCACCGCATACTTTGCGTATGCCGTCACAAACACGATCTCCGTCTTCGGCGAAATCTGCTTGAGACGAACCGCGAATTCCAGACCGTTTGTTCCGGGCATTTCGACGTCGCTGAAAACGATATCCGGATATTCCGCGGTTTGATTCAGCACTTCCAGCGCTTCATCCCCGCTTGTGAAAGAGGTGATCTGTGCATCCGGAACGGCGCTGTGTATGACATGCTCCGATGCATTGAGCGCAATCGGTTCGTCGTCTATCACATAAATCCTCATGCTTTTTCCTCCTTCGGAAAAATCATGCAGACCGTGGTCCCCACTCCGATTGTCGAATCGATCCGCAGCTCTCCTCCGCTGATCCGGCTGAGGCGCTCCCGGACATTCCTGATCCCCAAATGTGACATCCCGTCCTTGAGTTCCGCCGACGGATCGAAACCCGGACCGTTGTCCTCGACCTCTACCTCATAACGATCCGCATATTCCCTGGTTCGGACTGCGACTTTCCCTTTCCCGGAGACGTTCTTTCTCACACCATACCGCACCGCGTTTTCCACGATCGGCTGAAGCGTCAGCGTCGGCAGATAAAAATCCGTGCATTCCAGCTCGAATGTGATGTCCAGAGCTTCGCCGAACCGCAATTGCTGCAGCGACACATACTTCTTCGTGTGTTCGAGTTCCTGGGTAAACGGGATGGGTGTGCTGATAGAAAGCGAATCCATATTGTGACGCAGGTATTTCGAAAAATCCCCGATGGCTTCCGACGCTTTGTCCGCATCGGTGCGGCAGATCTCCTGTATGACGTACAGCACGTTGAACAGAAAATGCGGCTGGATCTGCCCGAGCATGATGTCCACCTTGAGCTGTTCGTTTTTCTGCTCCTGCATCCTCCGATGCTCCGCCTGCACACCCAATTCATATAACATCAGGATCAACACGGAAAAGCTGCTCGCCAGCGCGACGACATAGATGCCGTTCAAGAAACTCTTCACCAACATCGAAATCAGCGGCACGAACAGATAAAAGCCCAAGAAGCGCTTCTGACGTCCCGGAATGTTTTTCCTGTAGATCAGGAGCAGGATCAGATCGATCAGCATAAACGATGCCGACGACAAGTATCCGAAAAACGCATATTCTCCGTATTCATATTCTCCATTATAGCTGACATGCATGAGCAGTCCGCGGACCTGCAGGATCGAAAGCGTTGCGATGTAGATGAAGAGCAGTCCCAGCAAAAAGTGCTGAATGAAAACCTGAACGCGTTTGGGCGGTTTCACTTCGATCGCAAAATAGCTGGATATGAAATACAGCGAGATCGCGCCGAGCAGAAAGGATCCGAATCCGGACCAGACCATCAGGGAGTATCGGAAATCCATTTTATCGGCGGGTATTCCTTTTGCCAGTTCCAGGAGAAACAGACAGCCGTTATAAATAGTCACACTGAGGAGTGATAAACTCAGGAGAATAAACGGAAACTCCTTATTTCTATTTCCGACCCACCCGATCCACACGACCACAAGGGTGAATGCGCACACGATTAACCCGAAGTATGTGATAAACAGGTTGTATATTCCGATTTTCGTAAACAGCATGGTTCTGCTCCTTCCGAAGTTTTTGGAGTGTGTTCAAACTTGCGAAACGAAAGGCTGCGTCTTTTGATATTTGGAGAAAGATCCGATGCGGATTCTGGCGGGGGACGACGGGTTTGAATTACGGAACCAAAAGCACGGGCGAGCATCGGAAAAAGGGGCACGGCGCGTTTGTTCCGGCGGAACGGTTTGCGTACAGCCGGGCCCTGCACTGGTCCCCGTATGAAACCAGACGCTTGACAAGTTTTGTCGGAGGGAATTACGCCCTGTCTTTTTGTGAATCGGATCATTATTCTATATCCATACCAGAAACAGCCCCGATTTTCAAGTATAGATCGCAAAAAATGCCGAAAAAGCGCACACGCGGGACCGTGCGGTCTCCGGATTTCCTTTCCGGGACCGTGGTTCTTCGGATACCACCGGTTTGGATAAGCGGGGCCGGATGGCCGGATCTGCTTCCCGTTTGTTCCATATCTATGCAATAAAGGTCGCATCCCACTGAAAAGTGTAGCATAATAAAAAGGAAACGAGAAGCCTTCTTTTTTTGATTTTAACCTGCTGAATCGAAAGGGGCGGACAGAAGGAGAGGCAGACGTGGTTTTTATGTAATCGACGATGAACTTCCGGCGCTGAAAATGTCGGAGCAGATTGTGCAGGAAGCATAAACAGAATCGTAGGGATCCGGATGAAGGAGAACCGGTTCGACTGAGCGCCATAAAAGTAGTCATCGATGAAAGCTGAGCAGTCCTTAAAAATGAAGGGTAAAAACAAAAAACGGTCAGTAGTTAACGATTGAGGGAACAAACTGATGGAACCCCGAAAAACAAGTAAATACAAGGGGTTCCAATGAAAAGTTGGGCGAGTACGGTTTTATCCTTATCTGAGACGTTCAGCAGAGAGTTCTTTCTGCCGGGCGTCTTTGTCTTTTCAGAAGACTATGCCTCCATTACATAGCCCGGTGACTGTTTATGACGGTGACCGGGCTTTTTTCTTTTCTGC
>JAGAFM010000011.1 GCA_017612655.1 Clostridia bacterium
ATCGTATCCTTCAGATACTGCGCGTCCGAATAATTGTTCGGCTGCAGGTCGTAGTCTTCGACGACGCTTCCTTCCGGGCCGGCCGCTTCCACAAAGTTTGCGGAATACCCGTGCCAGACTTCTCCGTGCTTCGTCCTGCAGGTCGCGTCCGGATCGAACGGACTCTGAAGCATCGAGGAATTCATCCCGCCGTCTTCTTCGGTACGCAGCCGAAGTTTCCCGTCTTCTTCCACCGTCTGCTCATCCAACACCCGCTTCAGCAGTTCGACCGCCTGAAGGCCTGATTCCGGGCACTGCTCCAGAAGGGTCTGCGCGTCCCGCAGAATCCGGTCGATTTTCCGCTCCGTATCTTCGCTCCTGTTATGGTAGATCACGACGTTCCGGTTCGAGTCGTCCGTATAGTCCTCCAAATCGGCTTCGATCCGGCCCTTTTCTTTTTCAACGGCTTTGACCGCGTTGGCCAGCGTGACGTACAGGAGTTCCAGGCGGCTCATGCGTTTGATGTTGGATGAGATCATCATGGAGTCCATACGCTTCAGAGAATCGTCCAGCCGCATCAGCTTCGCCATTTCCTTTGAAAGCGTCTTGACGGCATTCCCGATCAGATCCGCGCCCGTCTTCTCTTCGTACTTCCTGCAGCGTTCCCTGAACCGTCCCAGCGTTCGGTCGCTCATCGGCTGCTCTCCGAAATCCTCCGTATGCAGCGCGATCCGGAACCGGAGGTCAAACAGCATGGCGGTAAACACGCCGTCGTCGGACAGTCCGTGCAGTTCTTTCAGGATCAGGGCTCCGATCTGCACGTTGACCGGCGTGTTCGGCCGGGAATCCTTTTCGCTGTACAGAACGGCGAACGGCTCCTCGTCGATCTTCGGGAATACGGACTCCGCGAAGAAGGTCGCCCAGCTGTTTTTCAGCATGGCCTTCTCCCGCCTGGTAAGCAGATATTCCCCGTTTTGAAATGAGATTTGATCCTGCTGGTTCCGCACAAACGACATGGCTGTCCGTCTCCTTTTCCGTTCTGTATCCAGTATACCGGACAAATGTGAACGGCGGATGAATACGCGCCCGGAACCGGGAAAAAAAGCCTTTTCTCTATGGACAAATCCTTTCCGAACATGTACAATGGAGGCGGATCGGCGGGCGTCTCCGCCGGTATCCCGGAGGGAAGGAGGAGAAAGCAGCAATGGGATTGCGAACCGTTTCCGTGGCCGTCGCCAGAGGGGACCCTCTCTATTCGTTTCTGAACGGCATCGCGCACTTTTCGAACAATCTGTACAACGCGTCTCTGTTCCGTCTGCGTCAGATCCTTACGGCGCTGAGGAAAGAGCCGAACCGCCTGACGGACAACGAAAAGGAAGTTCTGAAGGAGATCGATACCCTGCTTGCCGTCAAGCCGGAGCTCCGAAGGCCGACCGCGGATAACCCCTACGTCGGATATCCGTTTCTGTATCATCTGCTGTACGTTAACGAGAATCCGGATTATCTGTGCGATGGATTTCCGAGACAGACCGGGCAGCAGATCATCAAGAACGCGGTGCGGGACATGAAGGGTTTCTTCCGGTCGAAGGCGGATTATCGGAAGCATCCGGAAAAGTACCTCGGGGAACCGCAGCTTCCGCGCTACCGGAAGAGCGGCGGGAAATGCACCTACTATTTCACGAATCAGCAGGTCCGGATCGATGAGAAGAAGATTCATTTCCCGGGGACGGACCTGACGGCCGACAGACCGAAGAACATCGGCGCTGACTGGACTCTGAAGCAGGTCAACGCGGTGCCGGACCGCGGCGCGATCACGTTGTATTACGTCTTCGAGGATCACGAACGGCCGAAGGAGAAGAAGGAACCGAACCGGATCGTGTCAATTGATTTGGGCGTGACCAATTTCGCAGCTATGACGAACAACATCGGGAAACCGGGGATTTTGTTCAAGGGCGGATGGTTGAAGCATATCAACTGGCAGTACAACCGGAAGATGTCGAAGGAGCGTTCCAGGCAGACAAAGGGCGGGGAAAAGCCGTTCCGGGCCACCGCTGCCACGGGCCGATGGGGACTCAAGCGCGACCGGAGAATGGACGACTACATGCACAAGGCGGCAAAAGTCATTGTCCGCTACTGTCTGGAGAACGGAATCGACACGATCGTAACGGGAGACAATCGCGGCTGGAAGCAGGGAACGAATATGGGGAAGAACAACAACCGGGAATTCGTATCGATTCCTCACAGCCAGTTCAAGCAGATGCTGCGCTACCTGTGCGAATGGAACGGGCTCAACTACGTGGAGCAGGAGGAGTCCTATACGTCCGTGGCGTCGTATCCGGATCTGGACGAGATTCCGGTGTATCAGAAAGGCATCAGCGCGGCGTACACGTTTTCCGGGAAACGGAACGCCCACGGATCGAACCGCCTGTACCGATGCAGGAACGGGAAGATCGTAAACGCGGACCTGAACGGAAGCGCGAACATCGGCCGGAAAGCATTTCCGGAGCTTTATCGGTGCGACGTAAAAAGGACGCTGGAAGACATTCGGGTCTTCTGGACAGTCGAAGAGCTGAACAATGAGTTAATTTCAGCTGGAGAATGACGGATCTCCGTCAGGATTCAGTTTGGGGAGCGTGATTCTTCCCGAATGCAAATCTTATGATTTGTCATTTATGTCGTGAAACTTCGAGTGAGAACACTTAAACTTCTCATTCGGATGGATCGAAAGGTGGCTTTTGACGCCATAATCATTCTAAAGGGGTATTCCTGCTTTTTTCCACAATATATAACTTGCCATTTATGCCATTCGGGGGGGCAATGATGATGAAAAGAAAGTTCTTCGCACTTCTGCTTGTGACCGTCCTGCTTGCGGCTGTCCTTTCGATGACCGTTTCCGCAGCACCCGGACAGATCACCGGCGTTCGGCTGACCGAAAACGGCCGCCTCTATTTC
>JAGAFM010000012.1 GCA_017612655.1 Clostridia bacterium
ATCAGAAAGTTCGCTGGAATTACGAAAAGACTGAAGAGCAGAACGGGAATCATCCCCTCCGGGACAGTCTTCCAGGTTGGAACGTAGATCTCCGTTATCAGGAGTGACATTCCGATAAACACAAGAACGCCGTGATAGAAGACGGAGTAGAGGCCTCCGAACGTGAAGATCGGATAAAACCCCGCTGCGCTGAGATATATAAAGTTCGTCAGTCCCGCAACCATTCCGATCGATGTGAAGAACGCCATCGAGGTTTTCTGAATCCACCCTTTTCCCCACGCCACGAACGGAAGGAAAAACAACAGCATGGAACAGGTGTAGAGGGGAAGAATGCCGCCTAGATTAAAGGAATCGCCGTGACGAAAGTCATGATAGGTTGAGAAGGAGATCTTCGCGACTTCGAGAAGGGGCATAAATACAGCCAGAATTTTGTAGACAGTGAAAACTGTTTCCTTTTTCACCTTTCGGAGGAATAGGGAAACCAGTATGATGACAATGAACAACGTTCCCATGACAATGAACTGCCTGGGTGACATCTTGTCCTGACCTGAATAACCCAGGGCTGCAACATCCTGAGGACCGTCGAAAAAGCCGTATTTCAGAAGACTGGTAAACGGAGTGATCATTCCAGAGAACCTCCTTATCGTGATACGGCAACGTTTCGGCCAAAGGGAATCTGATTCCCGGCTCCGGTTTTTCTGTCGGCACAATTCCGGAAGGTCGAATAGCAGTACTTCAGCCTTACTATACCTGAACTTGGTTGCTTTGTCAAGATATATCTTGAATTCCGCACTTATACCGAAGGATCTCTGCGGTCTCCCGCTCCCTTCCGTATGGGCGAAACTCTTTTTCCGAAACAGAAACAGAAAAATTCACAATTTAACGCTTGCAATTTCGGGACGCAGAGTGTATCATTTTAACAGAGCAGATGTTACGGTGATTATCGGCGGGACACCGGTTCGTCTGTTGAGTTATTCTGGCAGATACCGCCGGGAAAAGAGGTAATACGACATGCTTCAACTGATCATCGGAGTGAAGGGAACCGGCAAGACGAAAACGCTGATTGAGATGGTAAACGACGCTCCGAAAAAGACAAATGGTGCTGTTGTCTGCATTGAACTCGGGGACAAGCTTCGCTTTGACATTACCCACGAAGTTCGCCTGATCGATGTAAAAGATTACGCAATTCTCGGTGGACAGACCCTCTACGGATTCGTATGCGGGATTGTCGCCTCAAATCATGATATTACGGACATTTTCGTGGATTCTGCGGTTAAGATCTGCAATAACAACATTGAAGAATTTGCGATTGCGGTCCGTTCCATTGCTTCTTTTGTAAATGCAAACGGCATTCGCTGCGTCATCACCGCATCCCTGGCTCCGGAAGCCCTGCCGGAGGATCTGAACCAGTATGTGGTAAATCGCTGATCCTGTTTTTTGCATCTTTCGCGGCGCCGTTCTCTGCCGTTTTTCGGCAGGGAGTTCGGTGCCGCTTTCTTTTTGCCTTCCCCCTTGAAAACACCCATTGTTTTTCTTTCAAATGCTTGACAAAACGGCCTGAGAATGCTATTCTATTATATATTATAGAAAATGTACACTGACCGTCATGCCGTTGCCTTGAGTATCAGTCGCACGGAAATCCCCTGCGGACAGCAGGGAACCCGGGTGCGTTGTTCGAAAGGAGGGAGGGGAATGCCGTATCGCAGCGCTTCCGCCAGGATGCTTGGCTCCTCAGACAGACTGTCTCTGATAAATCGGAATAATCTGGATTCCAAACAGTATCTCCGTTCCCTGATTGCGGAGTCCCTGCGTGTCGGACTGCTCACTATTGAGGCGGTAGACGATATCCAGATGCAGATTCGCGGCTGCCTTGAAACTCTTATCAGGGAACGCTCCCGTTCTTCCGATGTCCCTCTCGGAGAAGAAGGCGCCAAAGAAATGCTGGATTCCGTTTTCTTTACGATCGGGATTCATCTTCTTTCCTTCCATGACCCGATGTACGCCATTACAGCCCTTCAGTCCACCAGCATGGAGGAACTCTTCGCCGCAGGACGTCAGCGGATCAGGGAACTGTTCTGCGACTCCGTCTCTCTCTATGTACGCTGCAGACACAATCCTTCGGCACCCCATACCCAGCTCTACCGCAAAGCGCTGACGGAAGACCTCCGTACCTTTCTGGACCGTTACGATCCCGTCTATTTCGCTCAGAAAAGCGTCTGCAGGATCTCTTATACGCTTGCCGTCTCCTTTGGTGACAAAACGGGTATTCTTTATCTTCACGACTATCTTCTCCGCCTGTTTGCGGAGAACTCCCTCCTGTCGAAATTTGACCCGGAAGAGATCTCCCTTCTGATGAAATCGTGCGCAAAGCATTACCATACTGCGCCTGATGAGCTCACCGTCAACTGTTTTTCCGTGGTGATGCATCACGCCATCGGCGCCGCACTGCTCGGAAAATACACCGGAATCCTGACCCTTACCGAAGAGGAGGTCGGGAATCTCTACAAGGGTCTTTACAGAAAAACCTCGAGAGAACTTAAATCGATGACCTATCAGGCTGTTGTGGGACTTGTGTCGGATCTCTGCCCCAATGATTTGGTTCTTTCCGGTTATATCAGCGCGTTTTCACGCTCCTTTTCTGAGAAACTGCTGGAAGCCCGTTCAAAAGGTGAGCGTTCGGGCCTGTTCCTGGTTTCGAATCCTCAGGAACTGTTTCGGCATTAACCGCAAACCGATTCGAACTACGACATCGACAGAAAGGATCTGAGAGAAATGGAAGAAATGAATCACGTATCCGCTGACGGGAGAAGCGAAGGGAGTACGATTACATTCTCTCTTCCCGCAGACAAAGACAGGGAAATGAGAGAGATTCTTCATCAGGTCTACGATGCTCTGGTGGAAAAGGGACACAATCCCATCAACCAGATCGTAGGGTATATCCTTTCCGAGGATCCCACCTACATTACCAAACACAAAAATGCGCGTGTTCTGATTCGCAAGATCGATCGCGATGAACTGCTGAATGTCCTGGTAAAGGAATATCTGAAAGTCTGAGTTTCCTGCTCCGCATCTGCGGTCTGGACAAAATCAACGTCCGATACCGGCGTGCGCATGCTACGCCGGTATTTACTTACATGAGAGAGGGTGACACTGTGACACGGAATCCGAAACTGGAGGAGTTCCGGAATCAGGTCGCGGGGAAAACCGCAACTGTCGTCGGCCTGGGAATCTCCAATCTTCCTGTCATCGATTTTCTCCTGTCCTGCGGAATGACAGTGACCGGAAGAGATCTGAAAAACGACGATAAAATGAAATCCATATCGTCCGATCTCGCCCGGAAAGGGGTGAATACCTTTTTAGGCGAGCATTATCTGGAAGACATCCGGGACGATTACATCTTCAAGGCGCCCGGGATAAGAGGCGATCTTCCTCCGTTTCGGGCCGCAGTTGAGAACGGATCTGTTCTGACCTCTGAGATGCAGGTCTTCTTCGATCTCTGTCCCGCCAGCATTTTCGCGGTCACGGGAAGCGACGGAAAGACCACCACAACGACCCTCATCTACACGTTTCTTTCCGAGCAGTTCAAACGGAGCGGCAGCGGAAATCGCGTCTTTGTCGGAGGAAATATCGGCAAACCGCTGCTTCCCGTCATCGAAGAGATCCGGGAAAACGACGCAGTTGTGCTGGAACTGTCCAGCTTCCAGCTTCACGCCATGCGCTCCTCGCCTCATGTCGCCTGTATCACGAATGTCACTCCGAATCATCTGAACTGGCACACAGGCATGGAGGAGTATATCGATTCCAAAAAAACGATTTACCGTCATCAAACACGACTCGACCGGCTTGTTCTGAATGCCGATAATCCGGTGACCTATTCCATGGCTTCGGAAGCACAGGGGCATGTCACTCTTTTCTCCTCTTCCAGAACTCCTTCCGAAAACGATCCTTGCGATGCCTTCCTGTATCTGGATAATAGTGTGATTTCCCTTTGGAACAGGGAAGATCCGGTTCCTTATCCCGTTCTCGATACGAAAGATATCTTTATTCCCGGAAGACATAATGTCGAAAACTACATGACGGCAATCGGCGCTGTACGCGGCTGGGTGGACCCGGAAACCATCCTTTCCGTCGCAAAAACGTTTCGAGGTGTCGAGCACCGGGAGGAATTCGTCTGCGAAAAGCAGGGAATCCGTTTTTACAACAGCTCCATTGATTCGAGTCCGACACGCACCATCGCTGCATTGAACGCGTTCCCGCAAAAGCTGATTGTGATTCTGGGCGGATATGACAAGCACATTCCGTTTGACGCTCTTTGCGAGCCTTTGGCTGTTCACGCGAAGGGGATCGTTTATACGGGCGCGACCAGGGATCTGATTCGAAATACTCTGGAATCCAGCCCGGTCTTCCGTAAAGCGGGCATTCCTTCGGTGACAGAGCCGGATTTCTTTGCGGCAATCGACGCCGCAAAGGGGATGGCGGAACCGGGGGATATTGTGATTCTTTCCCCTGCGTGCGCCAGTTTCGACAGCTTTGCCAACTTCGAGGAACGCGGAAAAGCCTTTAAGCAGCACGTTCTCTCTTACACGGATTAAAAGTGAGGGTTAGACTCCATGCAGTGCCAGATTTCCAAGCGAACACTTCAACTGGCTTCCGAGGCCGAAACCGCCCTGAAAGACCGTTTTGCGGAATTTGACAGAATCGCGTTTGACGGTACCCGGCGGGTTCTTTCCGCATTCAGAAATCACAGAGTTTCGGAGACGATGTTCTCCGGAACGACCGGATACGGATACGATGATACCGGCAGAGAAGCGCTCGATTCGATTTATGCGGAGGTTTTCGGCGCGGAATCCGCTTTTGTACGGACCTCCATTGTGAACGGAACTCACGCTCTTACGATCGGACTCTTCGGACTTCTCAGACCGGGAGACATTCTTCTTTCCGTTACCGGGAAACCGTATGACACGCTTTCTGAAGTGATCGGTATCGAGGACGACAATCAAAACGGCTCCTTAAAGAATTTCGGGGTTTGTTACCGTCAGGTTGATCTTCTTCCGGACGGAACGGTCGATCTGCCTTCGATCCGGAAGGTCCTTACGGAACAGGGAAACTCGGTTCGCGTCGTGTTTCTGCAGCGTTCCAAAGGCTATAGCAACCGTCCTTCGCTCAGCTGCGAGGAAATCGGCAGAATCGTCTCCGTGGTGAGGGCCTGCTCCTCAGCCTTTGTCATGGTGGACAACTGTTACGGAGAGTTTACGCAGGAATTGGAGCCCACAGCCGCCGGAGCCGATTTGATCGCGGGATCCCTCATCAAAAATCCCGGAGGGGGAATCGCGGAAACCGGAGGCTATCTCGCCGGAACAAAAAAAGCGGTGGAACTCGCGTCCTACCGCCTGACGGCTCCCGGGATCGGAACGGAAGTAGGCCCGACTCTCGGGCTGTCCCGCTCCCTCTTCAAAGGTTTTTTCTATGCCCCCCACTCCGTGGCTCAGGCGCTGAAAACGGCCGCACTTGCCGCCTATATTTTCGAATCCCTTGGTTGTTCGGTGTCTCCCCGGTGGAACGAGCCCCGGTTCGATATCATTCAGACGATTCAGTGCGGTTCTGCCGAGAAGCTCTGCGCTTTCTGCGAGGGAATCCAGTACGCTTCCCCCGTCGATGCTTTTGTCAGACCGGTTCCCTGGGCCATGCCCGGATATCAGGATCAGGTCATTATGGCCGCCGGTGCCTTCACACAGGGTTCCTCGATCGAACTGTCCGCAGACGGTCCCCTGCGCCCTCCCTATACCGCTTTCCTTCAGGGCGGGTTAACTTATGAATCCGGAAAGTACGGGATTCTTCTGGCATCCGAACTTTTTTCAGGCCGGTTCGCCTGACTGCGGATCTCCTGCATCGAAAAAGAAAGGACAGCTTGCAAAAAGCTGTCCGGAAAAGTGTTTTGCCTGTGTTCGGACTGCGGTCTCTCAGCCGTTCGCGGTTTTTTCCTCAAGATAAGCGACGACGTCTCCGACCGTACGGAAGGACCGCGCATCTTCCTCGTCAATCTCTACGCTGAATTTTTCTTCGCAGTTAAAAATCAGATCTGCGAGTTCCAGAGAATTGATTCCCAGATCGGCGACCAGTTCGGCTTCCGGCTTGATCAGCTCAGCGTCGATGTTCATTTCTTCCGAAAGCATCGATTTCAAAGTTTCAAACATTTAGGCATCCTTCCTTTTTGATGAAATACATCCGTCCGGGGCGGGAAGAGTTTCCACTGTCCCGCCTTTCAACTGAAGACGGTCTTCTCCCACGCTTCATAGACCTTCTAATCTTACAGTTTTGCAGTCGGAAAGTCAAGGATTTTAATCAACCCGCATCCGAATGTTTACAAATTGTTAACATATTGCGACAATCGTAGATCAGACGTTACATTCGCATTTATCTGGCTCACTTGGAAAGGAAATGACATGAAAGCGATTATCGGCATCGACATCGGCGGAAGTACCACCAAGATCGTCGGCTTCTTCGAGAACATGGAACTGATCGAACCCATCTCCGTGCGCGCGGCGGATCCCATGACTTCCGTTTACGGCGCATTCGGCAAATTTCTCTCCCTGAACGGACTGTCTCTTGAAGATGTGGAACATGTCATGATTACCGGGGTTGGCTCCTCCTACATCGACAAGCCTCTTTACGGACGGCCTTCGACTCCGGTCACGGAGTTTCAGTGCATCGGATACGGCGGGATTTATCTCTCCGGTTTGAAAGAGGCGATCATCGTTTCGATGGGAACCGGAACCTCACTGACTTACTGTTCCTACGGAAACAGCGACAATAAACCGAACGTTCGGTATCTCGGCGGGACAGGCGTCGGTGGCGGGACACTGGTCGGACTGTCGAAGAAAATCCTTGGAATGGACAATGTCGATCATGTTTCAGCACTTGCCGAGGAAGGGAAGCTTGACACGGTTGATCTTCAGATCAAGGACATTACGAAGAAAGACATTCTGCCCGGTATGCCCGGAAACATGACGGCATCGAATTTCGGGGAGGTCAGTGATGTCGCAACCCGGGCGGATCTGGCCTGCGGGATCATCAACATGGTTTACGAAACGGTTGCCATGATGAGCATCTTCGCCTCCCGCGCCTATCATCTTCGGGATATCGTTCTGACCGGTAATCTGACGACCCTTCCTCAGGCAAAGGATTCTTTTCGGAATTTGTCCGATATGTTCCAGGTCCGGTTTACGATTCCGAAGTACGCTCAGTACGCAACGGTGATCGGCGCCGCCCTCTCGTATTTTGCCGACTTTGATCAGTTGCACTGAATACGGGAAGGTTTCTGCGCCTTTTCTA